>NZ_JBGLYK010000332.1:0-4079 GCF_047304025.1 Pseudomonas sp. Pseusp97
TTGGGGCGCCCCCCCCCTCTTCTTTTGGCCCCGGCCCTTCTGCGCCCCCACCGCCCCCCCGCCCCCCCCCTTGGCTGTTTTGTCGCCCCACACCCCCCGCTCCTACAGGGGAAGCCGTCTACCGGCGGGGAAATCAGGATCGCCCCCCGACCGCCACCACAGGCTCGCGGGGTTTGGCCACGACGGCCGGAGGACGATGCTCTTCGCGGCTCAGCCCTGGCTGGTGCTGCCGCCCCATTCGAGGAAGCGGACCTTGTGGGTCTCGCCCTGGTGATCCTGGTAGACCATGTATGCCGGCACGATGCCGACCTTGCCGGAGTTGTCGGTGCGGTGCAGGACCTTGTCGACGTCCAGGGACATGCCGTAGTGGTATTCGGTGGCCGGCAGGTCGGCGCCGGGGTTCTTGATTGCGTCCTGGGCAAAAGCCATCGGGGCGAGGCTGGAGATGACAGCCGACACGACAGAGGCAAGCTTCATTTCTGTATTTCCTCGGTGAAGGGCCTGTGGCCCTTGAATGGGTTTGAAAGCCCCACCGGGGAGCACTGGCATCGATGATGTCTGTCCTGGGGTCCAGACAGGACAGGGGACGATGCTGCAGGCGTCCATCAGGTGGCGGGGCACGGGAGTGATATTCCTCCTCGGGCTGCCCGCCGGGAAATTGATGTGCTTGCTAATGAAAATTGACGAAGGTGATGCGGCGCTCTGTCGCAGGCCTTTGCGCGGGATGCCGCGCTAGGGCTGCCAGTCGCGCCAGTGCTCGCAATCGCCCTGGCAATGGCCGGGGCAGGCGCAGCCCGTGCGGCTGCGCCCCGTGGCTTTCTCCATGCGCCGGGCGACCTCGTCGTCATCGGCGAAGGGCAGCATGCGCGCTTCCTCGATACCGCGCCCGTGGTGCGCCCGCAGGCACCAGCCGACGCCGAAGTACAGTGCCAGCAGGCCGGCCAGCCCCAGCCAGAGTGTCATCTCAGGCCATCCGCTCGGCGACGCGCAGGGCTTCCGGGCGCGCCTGGCGCACGGTCATCCAGGTATTCCAGGCCATCAGCAGCATGCCGGCGAGGAACAGCATGCCGCCGCTCATGCGCACCACGAAGCCGGGGTGGCTGGCCTGCAGCGCTTCGACGAAGGAGTAGGTGAGCGTGCCGTCGGCGTTCACCGCCCGCCACATCAGGCCCTGGGTGATGCCGTTGACCCACATCGAGGCGATGTAGAGGACCGTGCCGATGGTGGCCAGCCAGAAGTGTGCGTTGATCAGACCGATGCTGTGCATCTGTTCGCGACCGAAGACCTTGGGGATCAGGTGGTAGAGCGAGCCGATGGAAATCATCGCTACCCAGCCCAGCGCGCCGGCATGGACGTGGCCGATGGTCCAGTCAGTGTAGTGAGACAGGGCGTTGACGGTCTTGATCGCCATCATCGGACCTTCGAAGGTCGACATGCCGTAGAACGCCAGGGAGACCACCAGGAAACGCAGGATCGGGTCGGTGCGCAACTTATGCCAGGCCCCCGACAGCGTCATCATGCCGTTGATCATCCCGCCCCAGCTCGGAGCGAGCAGGATCAGCGACATCACCATGCCCAGCGACTGCGCCCAGTCGGGCAGGGCGGTGTAGTGCAGGTGGTGTGGGCCGGCCCAGATGTAAAGGGTGATCAGCGCCCAGAAGTGCACGATGGACAGCCGGTAGGAATACACCGGGCGCCCGGCCTGCTTGGGCACGAAGTAGTACATCATCCCGAGGAAGCCGGTGGTGAGGAAGAAGCCCACCGCGTTGTGGCCGTACCACCACTGCACCATGGCGTCGGTGGCGCCGGAGTACACCGGATAGGACTTGAACCAGTCCACCGGGATGGCCAGGTGGTTGACGATGTGCAGCATCGCCGTGACCAGGATGAAGGCGGCGAAGAACCAGTTGCCCACATAGATGTGCGAGGTCCTGCGCTTCATCAGCGTGCCGAAGAACACCACCGCGTAGGCGACCCAGACGATGGCCATCCACACCGCGCCGGTGAACTCGATCTCGGCGTACTCCTTGGTGGTGGTGTAGCCCAGCGGCAGCGTGATCATCATGGTCACGATCAGCGCCTGCCAGCCCCAGAAGGTGAAGGCCGCGAGACTGTCGGAAAACAGCCGCGTCCGGCAGGTGCGCTGCACCGTGTAATAGCTGGTGGCGAACAGCGCACAGCCGCCGAAGGCGAAGATCACCAGGCTGGTGTGCAGCGGGCGCAGGCGCCCGAAACTGGTCCAGGGCAGGTCCAGGTTCAGTTGCGGCCAGACCAGCTGGGAGGCGATCAGTACCCCCATGGCCATGCCGACCACGCCCCAGACCACCGTCATGATGGCGAACTGGCGGACCACCTTGTAGTTGTACGCCTGCTCCGTGCTTCTCGTGTTCATGCTCGATTCCCGCTTGTGACAGAACGTCCGGACGCGCGAACCGATACCGATCGGCGCGCTCCGGTGAGCGGGCAATCTAGGAAAATGCGTTGCCAGGAAACAGATTCAGATAGGCCGCGCAAATACGGATCAGCGGCCGCTGGCGCGGAATCAGGCGATGTCCAGCCGTCCTGCGAGGAAATGCCGCAGGCGTTCCTGCAGGTAATCCACCGCCTGCTCGTGGGCGAGGTATTCGCTGACGCGCATCAGGCGCCAGTACTGGCCTTCGTCGCCGAAACGGATGGCCTCGAATTCCGCCTGCTCCAGCCGTGCCACCAGGAACCACGCCCAGGGCGCCGGGCCGTGGGTGGCGGGGTAGCGGCGTTGCCATTCGATGCGCTGCTCATCCAGGCGCAGGGCAAACTCTTCCTCCAGTTCGCGCAGCGCGCATTGCGCCGGAGTTTCGTCGCCTTCGCGGCCGCCGCCGGGGAAATCCCAGCAGCCGGGGTAGGGGATGCCGGGCTTTTCGTCGCGCTTGTAGACCACCAGCTGGCCGGCGTGGAACAGCGCGAGCTTGGCCCCGGTGAAGTCGTCTTCCTGCTGCATGGCTTCGTTCCCGTTATAAGTCGGCTAGTCTTTCCCGACTGCGGACGGTGCTTTACCGCCCGCGAGCGCGTATGATGCGCGACCTTTTTTATTCGTTGCATGCCACACCGGGAGGTGCCCAGATGACCGACACGCACGAAAACCTTGAAGAACTTACCCCAGCCCCGGCCGGCGAGAAACTGCAGAAAGTCCTCGCGCGCATGGGCGTCGGCTCGCGCCGCGACGTCGAGGCCTGGATCGAAGAAGGCCGCGTCAAGGTCAATGGCGCCGTGGCGACCCTCGGCCAGCGCGTGGGCGACCGCGATGCCATCGCCGTCGATGACCGCCTGCTCAAGCGCGAGAAGATCGAAGAGCACGTCCGCCGCGTGCTGATCTACAACAAGCCCGAAGGCGAAGTCTGCACCCGCGACGACCCGGAAGGCCGCCCCACCGTGTTCGACCGCCTGCCGCGTCTGCGCAGCGGCCGCTGGATCAACGTCGGCCGCCTGGACATCAACACCACCGGCCTGCTGATGTTCACCACCGACGGTGAGCTGGCCAACCGCCTGATGCACCCGTCCTACGAGATGGACCGCGAGTACGCCGTACGCGTGCGTGGCGAAGTCGACGAGGAGATGATCGAGCGCCTGAAAGCCGGCGTGATGCTCGAAGACGGCCCGGCCAAGTTCAGCGACATCCAGGAAGCGCCGGGTGGCGAAGGCTTCAACCACTGGTACCACGTGGTGGTGATGGAAGGCCGTAACCGTGAAGTCCGACGCCTGTGGGAATCCCAGGGCGTGGTGGTCAGCCGCCTGAAGCGCGTGCGCTTCGGACCGGTGTTCCTGACCTCCGAACTGACCATGGGCCGCTACCGCGAGATGGGCCAGCGCGAGCTGGACATCCTCAGCGAGGAAGTCGGCCTGACTCCGGTCGCCCTGCCGGCGGTCTCCACCAAGACCAAGGAAAAGGTCGAGCGCCAGGAGCGCAAGCTCGGCAAGAAGCTGGCGCCCAGCGAGCGTCCGGCTCGCGCACCGCGTGGCGATTCCGCTGACAGCCGTGCGCCGCGTCAGTCTCGTGACGGCGCACGAGCAGGACGATCACTGCCTGCGTCACGCGGCTTGCG
>NZ_JBGLYK010000333.1:0-4057 GCF_047304025.1 Pseudomonas sp. Pseusp97
CTCGCGAACAGCTTCCCCGGCGGCTCCACGGTTGGGCGGTTCGCGAGCAAGCTCGCTCCTACAGGTACGGAAAACCCGCAGAGCCGGCTGTCTCGCAAGAAAATGGAAATTTTTTGCATTGACCACTGCAAGGTTTGCCGGGCCGTTTCGTCGTAGGCAGGAACGCGAAGAATTCTCAATACGCGAACCTGTCCACACAAGAACGGATTTCACCCGCATGCATTACCGTCCTTCCCCGCTGCACCGCGCGCTATTGCTGGCCTCCCTGCTCGGCGCCGGCGCTCCCCTGGCCCACGCGGCCGGTTCCGCCGCCGTCGAGCTGCACATCGCTCCGCGCAGCCTGGACAGCGCGCTGACCCAGTTCGCCGACCAGGCCGGGCTGCACCTGCTGTTCAACTCCGAGGACATCCAGGGCCTGCACAGCGAAGGGCTGGACGGCACCTTCAGCACCGAAGAGGCGCTCAACCAGCTGCTCTCCGGCAGCGGCATGAGCTGGCGCTTCACCGACGAGCGCACCGTGCTGCTCAAGCGCGAGCAGGACGACTCCGCCGCCCTCAGCCTGGCGCCGATGCAGATCAGCGTGGCGGCGCGCACGCCTACCGAGATCAGCTCGATTCCCGGCACCGTCTGGGTGGTCGAGCAGACCCAGCTGCGCGAACAGCTGGACACCGGCGTCAGCCTCAAGGAAGCGGTGGGCAAACTGGTCCCCGGTCTCGACCTGGCGCCCGAAGGCCGCACCAACTACGGCCAGAACATGCGCGGGCGCAACGTGCTGGTGATGATCGACGGCGTCAGCCAGAACAGCTCGCGCGGCCTGTCGCGGCAGTTCGACAGCATCTCGCCGTTCAACGTCGAGCGCATCGAGGTGCTCTCCGGCGCCAGCGCCATCTACGGCGGCGGCGCCACCGGCGGCATCATCAACATCATTACCAAGAAGGGCGCGGCCGGCGATACGCGCTTCGAGACGCAGCTGGGCGCCAGCAGCGGTTTCAACAACAGCGACGACCTGTCGACCCGCGCCGCGCAGTCCATCAGCGGCGGCAACGACAGCGTGGTCGGTCGCCTGGGCGTCTCGGCGGAGAAGAACGAAGCCTTCTACGACGGCGCCGGCAACCAGATCTTCATCGACAACACCCAGACCGACCTGCAGTACAACCGCACCGTCGACGTGATGGGCAACCTCACCGCGCAGTTCACCGACGAGCAGAGCCTCGACCTGCTGGCCCAGTACTACGACTCGGGCAACGACGGCAGCACCGGTATCTACTTTCCCAACCTGAAGTACCAGGCGCCGTCGGACCTGGAAGATGCGCAGATCCGCAGCGGCATGGACACCGACCTCGAGCCGCGCACCCGCCGCGTTCTGCTCAACGCCAACTACCACCACAGCAACCTGCTGGAGCAGGACTTCTACCTGCAGGCGTACTACCGCAAGGAAGACGACAACTTCTACCCCTTCCCCTACTACAACACCGGCAAGCCCACCGGCTCGAAGGGCGTGTACTTCGCCGCCTCGCAGCAGAACTTCGAGGTCAGCGGCCTCAAGGGCCTGTTCAGCAAGCAGTGGGATTCGCTGAAGTTCACCTACGGCGTGGACTTCGACCATGAGCGCTTCAATGCCGAGCAGAAGGTCTTCGACCAGCGCCTGTCCTCCGAGAGCGGCGGCCTGGACCTGGAAACCGCCAGCAGCGCGCCGCGCTACCCCAGCTACACCGTCGACGGCCTGTCTTTCTACGGCCAGCTGGACTGGAAGGCCACCGACAACCTGACTATCTCCGGCGGTGCGCGCCATCAGAAGATGGATGTCGAGGTGGATGACTTCAAAGGCGTGCCCGGCGGCAGCAACGACTACCAGGTCAACCTGTTCAACCTCGGCGCGATCTACGACTTCAAGAACGGCCACCAAATCTGGTCCAACTACAGCGAGGGCTTCGACCTGCCCGACCCGGCCAAGTACTACGGCAAGGCCGGCCTGTCGGTGGACGACAACCCGCTGGCCGGGATCAAGAGCCGCCAGGTCGAGACCGGCTGGCGCTACAGCGACATGCAGTGGCAGACCCAGGCGGCGGTCTATTACATCTGGTCGGACAAGATCATCACCACCGACCAGGCGACCCTGACCATCGACGTGCAGGACCAGAAGAGCCGCGACTTCGGCTTCGAGGGCGCGGTCACCCGCTACTTCGAGAATGGCTGGCAGGGCGGTACCACGCTGCACCTGGTGCGCTCGGAAGAAGAGGATGCCGACGGTGACTGGATCAAGCGCGATGCGCGCTATGCGTCGCTGTCCAAGTCCACCGCTTTCGTCGGCTGGGGCGATGGCGAACGCAGTGCCCGCCTGCAGGCCCAGCACGCCTTCAACCTGAAGGACGACTCGGACCACGAGATCGACGGCTACACCACCTTCGACCTGATGGGCGAGCAGAAGACCGGTTTCGGTACCTTCAGCGCCGGTATCCAGAACCTGCTGGACAAGCAGTACAGCACCGTCTGGGGCCAGCGCGCCGCGCTGTTCTATTCGCCGACCTACGGGCCGGCTTATCTGTACGACTACCAGGGCCGCGGCCGTACCTTCACCCTGGGCTGGAGCCTGGAGTACTGAGGGCCTGAAAGCTCCCTACCTGAAAAACTCTCTACCCAGAAAGACTCAGGCCACCTTTCCGGTGGCCTGATCGGGGGTTTCCACTATGCCGCCGCCAAGGCTTCGACAGTGGCATAGAAGCACTTCGCCGAGCAGCTGCAACGAGGGCGTGGCGAAATAGTCCAGCAGCGCCTCCTCGTCCTTCCAGCTGCCCTGCAGCAGCCACGGCTGGCCGTTCTCGCGGGTCACCAATTGGCAGCGCAGGCATCCCGGCGCGCGGCGTGCGCCGTCGATCAGGTTGTCGATCAATGCGCCCAGTTCCGCCTCGTGCCCCCGCCGGGGATGGATCTGCAATTCGTGTTCGATGGGTTGCCAGTGCATGTCCTGTCCTCCGCGTTCCAGGAAGAAGTCCGAGGTGGCTCCTCGGACGACTGACAGGAAGATTACGGCCCGGCCAGGACCGGGCGTTATCCGGATGCTGTCGCCTTCTTGCCTGATCCTGCGGGACGTTCGCCATGCTCTGAAATCGGGCGTTTGCGCGCCGTTTCCAGCCATTGCACCGCCACGGTGCGCGACCCGATGCCGGGATGGCTTGTCCATTCCTGCCGATTGCTTGCCTGATCCTCCAGCGGCTGCCTTACTGTCACACGCGCGCATGTGCCGTGGGCGTAAGCTTCGTGCGCCGCCACTGGAGGTCCCGTGCATGTCCCAGTCCGTTCCCGCCTTTGATCCCATTGCCGCCGGCCGCCAGGAACTGGCCGACATCATCCAGCGCCATTGCCAGGGTGAAGGTGTCTTCGAAACCGCCATCGATTCGCTGCTGGTCGCGCGCAACGACAGCCCCAGCGAAGGCCGCATGCCGACGCTCTACCGCCCGGCCCTGTGCGTGATCGCCCAGGGCTGCAAGGAAGTGCGGCTGGGCAGCGAGGTCTATCGCTACGACGAGCTCAACCTGCTGGTGGTGTCGGTGACGCTGCCGGTGTCCGGCCAGGTCATCGAGGCCTCGCCGGACAAGCCCTACCTGTCCATCCGCCTGGACATCGACCCGGGCGAGCTGACCCGGCTGATCGCCGAGGCGGGCCTTGCCGGCAGTGCGCCGCGCCCGGCCAGCCGGGGCATCTACCTGCAGCGCGTGGATTGCACCGTGCTCGACGCCCTGCTGCGCCTGATGCGTCTGCTGGATACTCCGCGGGACATCGAGATGCTGGCGCCGCTGTTCGTCCGCGAGATCCTCTACCGCCTGTTGCGCGGTCCGCAGGGCCACCTGCTGCACGACCTGGCGATGACCGACAGCCAGACCCATCGCGTTACCCGTGCCATCGAGTGGCTCAACCGCAACTACGACAAGTCCCTGCGCATCGAGGACCTGGCCCGCGAGGTGAACCTCAGCGTGTCCACCCTGCACCACCGTTTCAAGGAAGTGACCGCCTTGAGCCCGCTGCAGTACCAGAAGCAGCTGCGCCTGCAGGAAGCGCG
>NZ_JBGLYK010000334.1:0-4047 GCF_047304025.1 Pseudomonas sp. Pseusp97
CGGCCTGCGTGTGGAGGACGGCATCACCCGTGCGCCGGATGCGCGCTTCGCGCTGGTCACGCCGTCGCAGCAGAGCCCCACCGGCGTCGCGCTCAGCCTGCCACGCCGCCTGGCCCTGCTGGACTGGGCGGCGGGCAACGGTGCATGGATAGTCGAGGATGACTACGACAGCGAATACCGCTACGCCGGCTTCCCCCTGCCGGCGCTGAAGAGTCTCGACCGCGCCGGCCGCGTGCTCTACACCGGCACCTTCAGCAAGGTGCTCTACCCGGCCCTGCGCCTGGGCTACCTGGTGGTGCCGGCACAGCTGGTGGAGGACTTCGTGCGCGCCCAGCAGGTGTTCTCCTCCGGCTGCGCGGAGCTGCTGCAGGCGACCCTGTGCGACTTCATGCAGGAAGGCCACTTCGCCCGCCATCTCAAGCGCACCCGCGCGCTCTATGCCCAGCGCCGCCAATGGTTGCGCAGCGCGCTGGAAGAACGTCTCGGCGCGCAGCTGCGCTTCGCCGACACGCCCGGCGGCCTGCACCTGATCGGCGCGCTGGAGCAGGATGATCTCGCCGTCGCCCGCCGCGCGCACGCCGAAGGCCTCGGTCTGCAGGCGCTGAACGCCTGGTGCGTGGAAGCCAGGCGCGAGCCGGCGCTGCTCATGAGCTTTACCAATGTCAGCGACGAGCAGTTCGCCGGGCGCCTGGCGGAGCGATTGGCGCCGCTGCTGGGCTGAGTTGCCGGCGCGTTCTGCGCATTGCCGTTCGCGAGCAAGCTCGCTCCTACGAAGAGCACGCCGGTGTGTCCCTGTAGGAGCGAGCTTGCTCGCGAACCACAGCGCTCACACCATGATCGACTCATCCCGGGGCATGCAGCGGTCAATACCTCCGATGGCAAAAATTGACTGACACACACCCTTGACCGAGGTCAATTTTCCTACGGGCGATGCCGTTAGATTCCCACAACATCTTGTTGCCTTGAATCAATCCAGGCACAGCATGTTGTGGAATCAAGCCAATGCCTCTGACACGTACAACCGTTCTTCCCGCCAGCCTGCGCAAGCGCAATGGCAGCTCTGCCGCCTTCGACCCGAGCAAGATCGAACGCGCCATCGCCGCCGCCGGCGAGGCCAGCGGCGAGTTCAGCGCACCTCAGGCGCAGGAGCTCACCCGTCGCGCGCTGGCCCGCCTGCCGGCAGATAACGATCTGGACGTGGAGCAGGTGCAGGACGTCGTCGAGCGCGCCCTGATGGAAGCCGGCCACTACCCCACCGCGCGCGCCTACATCGTCTACCGCGAACGCCACGGCCGCCTGCGCCGCGAGCGCAAGACGCTGGTGGACGTCGCCGCCTCGATGAACGAATACCTGTCGCGGGAAGACTGGCGGGTGCGCGCCAACGCCAACCAGGGTTACTCCCTGGGCGGGCTGATCCTCAACGTGTCGGGCAAGGTCACCGCCAACTACTGGCTGGACGAGGTCTACAGCGAGGGCATCGCCGTCGCCCACCGCGAGGCCGACCTGCACATCCACGACCTCGACATGCTCGCCGGCTACTGCGCCGGCTGGTCGCTGCGCACCCTGCTCAGCGAAGGCCTGAACGGCGTGCCGGGGCGGGTCGAGGCCGGGCCGCCCAAGCACCTCTCCAGCGCGCTGGGGCAGATGGTCAACTTCCTCGGCACCCTGCAGAACGAGTGGGCCGGCGCCCAGGCCTTCAGCTCCTTCGACACCTACCTCGCGCCCTACGTGCGCAAGGACGGCCTGAGTTATCAACAGGTGCGCCAGGCGCTGCAGGAGTTCATCTACAACCTCAACGTGCCCTCGCGCTGGGGCACCCAGACGCCCTTCACCAACCTGACCTTCGACTGGGTCTGCCCGGAGGATTTGCGCGAGCAGATTCCCTACGTCGGCGGCGTGGAGATGCCCTTCGCCTATGGCGAGCTGCAGGCCGAAATGGACCTGATCAACCGCGCCTACATCGAGGTGATGCAGGCCGGCGACGCCCACGGCCGGGTGTTCACCTTCCCGATCCCGACCTACAACATCACCCAGGATTTCCCCTGGGACAGCGACAACGCCACGCGCCTGTTCGAGATGACCGCGCGCTACGGCCTGCCGTACTTCCAGAACTTCCTCAACTCGGACATGCAGCCCAACCAGGTGCGCTCCATGTGCTGCCGCCTGCAACTGGACGTGCGCGAGCTGCTCAAGCGCGGCAACGGGCTGTTCGGCTCGGCGGAACAGACCGGTTCGCTGGGCGTGGTGACGATCAACTGCGCGCGCCTGGGCTACCGCCATCGAGGTGACGCTGCCGCGCTCTACGCCCAGCTCGATTACCTGCTGGAGCTGGCCTTCGACAGCCTGGAGATCAAGCGCAAGGTCATCCAGCAGCACATGGACGCCGGGCTCTATCCCTACACCAAGCGTTACCTGGGCACCCTGCGCAACCACTTCTCCACCATCGGCGTGAACGGCCTGCACGAGATGCTGCGCAACTTCACCGAGGACCGCGAAGGCCTGCACACCGAGGTCGGCCGGCAGATGGCGCTGGAACTCCTGGACCATGTGCGAGCGCGGCTGGTGCGCTTCCAGGGAGACAGCGGACACCTCTACAACCTGGAGGCCACGCCGGCCGAAGGCACCACCTACCGCTTCGCCCGCGAGGATCGCAGGCGCCACCCGGACATTCTCCAGGCCGGCACGCCGGACGCGCCCTACTACACCAACTCCTCGCAGCTGCCGGTGGGGCTCACCGACGATCCGTTCGAGGCGCTGGAACTGCAGGACGCGCTGCAATGCAAGTACACCGGCGGCACCGTGCTGCACCTGTACATGGCCGAGCGCATCTCCAGCGCCGAGGCCTGCAAGACCCTGGTGCGCACCGCCCTCGGGCGCTTCCGCCTGCCCTACCTGACGGTGACGCCGACCTTCTCCATCTGCCCGGTGCACGGCTACCTCGCCGGCGAACACGAGTTCTGCCCGCGCTGCGACGAAGCCGCGCTGCAGAAAGCCGCATCCAGCAGCTGCTGTGTCGGCTGACCCTCCTTCACTCTCACCCCGCAAAACAGGAGCACCACCGATGACCGCCAACCAACTGCCCGAAAGCCAGCGCCAGCGCTGCGAGGTGTGGACCCGTGTGATGGGCTACCACCGCCCGGTGACGGCGTTCAACGCCGGCAAGCAATCCGAGCACCGCGAGCGCCGCCACTTCCGCGAGACGCGATGAGCAGCACGCTCAGGGTCGGGGGCCTGGTGCCCCTGACCACCCTCGACTACCCCGGACTGCTCGCCTGCGTGCTGTTCTGCCAGGGCTGCGCCTGGCGCTGCAGCTACTGCCACAACCCGGAACTGATTCCGCCGCGTGGCGAAGCGCAGATCCACTGGGACGACATCCTCGCCTTTCTCCGACGCCGCCAGGGCCTGCTGCAGGCCGTGGTGTTCAGCGGCGGCGAGGCGACGCTGCAGAACGCCTTGCCCGAGGCCATGGCCAGCGTGCGCGAGATGGGGTTCAGGGCTGGGCTGCACAGCGCCGGCATCCGCCCGGAGTCCTTCGTCCGCGCACTGCCCCAGGCCGACTGGATCGGCTTCGACGTGAAGGGGCTGGCCGAGGACATGGACGCCATAACGTGCGTGAAAGGCAGCGGCCTGGCCAACTGGCGCAGCCTGGAGCTGTTGCTGGAGAGCGGCGTGGACCACGAATGCCGCACCACCGTGCACTGGCAGTTGTTCGACCTGGAGCGCCTGCGCCGACTGGCCACGCGGTTGCGCGGAATGGGTGTGGATAACTTCGTCGTGCAATTGGCCCGCAGCGGTCGACAGCTGGACCCCGAGCTGATCGCCACGCCCGCACCCCACGGCGCGCCCGATCTGTGGCGGGAACTGCACTCACTGTTCCCGCGCTTCGAATTGCGCGATGCCTGAACACCGCCGGAAGCATTCCCTTAGGAGCGAGCTTGCTCGCGAACCACGCCTCGCTGCGGAGTCTGTTGGCGGGGCAGCAGGCGCCGACGAAGAGCAAGAAAAAAGGCCCGAGGGCGCAATACCCCGCACGGGTTTTACGGCCCC
>NZ_JBGLYK010000335.1:0-4034 GCF_047304025.1 Pseudomonas sp. Pseusp97
CCGGCGGCTCGGGCAACTCCGGCGGCGGCAAGTTCGGCTCCCATGAGGTCCCGAGCGGTTCCGGCGGTGGCTGGCAGGGCCGGCCGCCCAGCGGCGGGAACAATGGTCAGTGGCAGGGCCGACCGCCCAGTGGCGGTAACAATGGCCAATGGCAGGGGCGGCCGCCGAGCAACGGCGGCAACAACGGTCAATGGCAAGGGCGCCCGCCGGGTGGCGATGGTCATGGCGACGGGCAGTGGCATGGCCGCCCGCCGGGCCAGAACGGCAACAACGGCAATCAGTGGCAGGGCGGTCAGGGCCGCCCGCCGGGCTATGGCGACAGCCAATGGCAGAACCGTCCGCCGGCCAGCAATGGCAACGTGGGCAAGTTCGGCTCCCATGAGGTTCGCCCGCCCTCCGGCAACTGGCAGGGCCGCGAGCCGCCCCATGGCAATTGGGGGCCGCACCCGTCCTACTGGCGGCCGGGGTATGTGACGGACAGCATGCCGAGCGGGCACTACCGCGTGCCCTATCGCGGCAGCGATTACTACTTCAACGACGGCTACTGGTATCGCCCGTACGGCTCGCGCTATGTGGTGGTGACGCCGCCTTACGGGGCGCGGGTGCGCTACCTGCCGTCCTATGCCGAGCAGGTGTGGATCGGCAGCATTGGCTACTTCCTCGCCGCCGGCACCTATTACCTTTGGCAGGCCGGTTCACAGGAGTACGAAGTGGTGTCGCCGCCCCAGCAGCAGGCGGTGGCGGTGGCACAGTCGCCTTACGATGTGATCGCCTATCCGCAGTATGGCCAGAGCCCGGACCAGCAGGCCCGCGACCGTTACGAATGCCACGGCTGGGCGGTGCAGCAGAGCGGCTTCGACCCGGCCTCGGCGAACTACGCGCCACCGGGCTACGTTGCCGACAACTACCGTCGCGCCCTGGGCGCCTGTCTGAGCGGACGCGGCTACAGCGTCAACTGACGCTCTCTAGCTGATGGTTTCCTTGCCCACCACTTCCTGCGGGTCGGCGTGCACCAGCACCTCGGCCCGCGGGTATTCCTTGTGGATCGCCAGCACCGCCTCGTCGCACAACTGATGCGCCTTCGACAATGACAGCTCTCCCGGCAGCTCCAGGTGCAACTGGACGAACCAGTGCGTGCCGGAAATCCGTGTGCGCAGGTCATGGGCGCCGAGCACGCCCGGCACTTCCTTCACCAGTTCGAGCATGCGCGTGCTGACGTTCGGCGGCAGTTCCTCGTCCATCAGTACCGCGACGGATTCGCGGGCGATCTGGAAGGAGCTCCAGAGGATGTACAGGGCGATGCCCAGGCCGAAGATGGCGTCCATCTGCTGCCAGCCGAACTGTGCGAGCAGCAGCGCCACCAGGATGCTGCTGTTGAGCAGCAGGTCCGAGCGATAGTGCAGGGAATCGGCGCGGATCGCATTGGAGCCGGTGATCTTCACCACGTAGCCCTGAACCAGCAGCAGGCCGGCGGTGAGCGCCAGCGACAGGATCATCACGGCGACGCCCCAGCCCACGGCTTCCACCGGTTCCGGGTGCTGCAGGCGGTCGATGGCCTGGGTGCCGACCAGCACGGCGCTGACCGCGATGAACAGCGCTTGGGCCAGCCCCGACAGCGATTCCGCCTTGCCGTGGCCGTAGCGGTGGTCGTCGTCCGCCGGGCGGATGGCGTAGTGCACCGCCAGCAGGTTGAGGAAGGACGCCGCGCCGTCGAGCAGCGAGTCGGTGAGGCCGGCCAGCAGGCTGACCGAGCCGCTGAGCCACCAGGCGATGGCCTTCGCGACGATCAGGGTGGTAGCCACGCCGAGCGACGCAAAGGTCGCCAGCCGCATGAGGTGGGCGTGGCTGGCGTGCTTGAGCATCAGGTGTCCAGGCGGTTGGGCAGGAAGTAGATGTAGTCCAGCAGCGGCGCCTTCTGGCCCAGCGCGGTGAGCGCGGCGCTCATCTGCCCGCGGTGGTGGGTGCCGTGGTTGACCAGGTGCTGGACGATGTTCGCCAGGCTCTGGCGGTGTTCCTGCCCGGCCATGTTGCGGTAGTCCAGCTGGGTGCCGAGGGTGGCGTCGCTCTGCTTGCTCAGCCACAGGCGCCAGGCGCCGACGCCGTCGTTGAGGAATTCGCCGAGGCCGGCGCGGTCAGGCGCGGCCTCGGCGTCGAGCCGTTCGAACTGCCAGGGCTCTCGTTGCACACGGGCGAACCAGATGCGATCGACCACCGCGAGGTGGTTGAGGGTGCCGTGCAGGCTGCCGAAGAACAGCCCGCGCGGTGCGCGGTAGGCCTCTTCATCCAGCGGCGCGACGGCCTCCAGGATGCGTTCGTAGGCCCACTGGTGGTACGCCAGGAGTTGCTGCAGGTGTGAAGCGAGAGCGCCGTGCATATCAGGCCTCCGGGCGCAGGCCCAGGCTGGCGAGTTGTTGGAGGCTGCCGCTGCGCTGGATCAGACGCGGGTCGTCCAGGGGCAGGCTGCGGCCGGTTTCACGCTCGAGGATCGCCTTGAGTTTAGCCTTGTCCACGCTGCCGTCTTCGCTCACGGCATCCTTGAGCTTCTCCGGCGCGACCGAGTACTTCTCGTCGGGCAGGTAGATCGCGCCGGTGGCGAAGTCTACGCCGAAGGCGATCAGGCCCGGGATGACGTAGAACAACAGTCCCACGGCGTCCAGGGCGGCGACTGCCGGGTCGATGCGGCCGTCGATCTGGCCGCGGCGATCGGGGTAGAACAGGGTGCCGCAGGCCGTCAGCTGGCTGAACAGGGCGGCGCTCAGAACTGCACAGGAGACTCGGGTGGCAAGACGCATGAACAAAACCTCCGGGAGGATGATGCGGACAACTATAACAACGAGCTTGCCGTCGCTGCTGGCAGTTTCGCACTAGCCGGCGTGCTCGTTGCTTCTATGACTGCCGGGTTGGAATTGCGGTTCGCCCGCTATAATCGCCGCCCCCCGCGTAATCGGGGTTATCGCCTTATGACATTCGAGTTCCAGGAGCCGGCATGATCGCCCTTCCCATCGACAGCGTCCTTCCCGCCCTGCGCCAGGCCCTGGCCGCGCGCCACGAGGTGGTGCTGGAAGCGCCGCCGCCGAAAGGCTGGCCGCGGAACTGGGCGAGAAGGTCGGCGAAACCGTCGGCTACCGCATCCGCCTGGACAGCAGGGTCGGCCCGAAGACGCGCATCGAAGTGGTCACCGAGGGCATCCTTGCCCGCCGCCTGCAGGACGACCCGGCGCTGGAAGGTGTGGGGCTGGTTATCTTCGACGAATTCCACGAGCGGTCCCTGGATGCTGATCTCGCGCTGGCGCTGACCCTCAACGGCCGCGCGCTGCTGCGCGACGAGCCGCCGCTCAAGGTGCTGGTGATGTCGGCGACACTGGAAGGCGAGCGCCTGTCCGCGCTGCTGGGCGATGCGCCGGTGGTGCGCAGCGAGGGCCGCATGTTCCCGGTGGATATCCGCTGGGGCCGCCCGTGGCAGGCCGGCGAATTCATCGAGCCGCGGGTGGTGCAGACGGTGCAGCAGGCGCTGGCCGACGAGCCGGGCAGCCTGCTGGTGTTCCTGCCCGGCCAGGCGGAGATTCGCCGCGTCGCCGAACAGTTGGGCGAGGCCCTGGCTGGTCGCTCCGAAGTACTCATCTGCCCGCTGCATGGCGAACTCGACCTCGACGCCCAGCGCGCCGCCATCGAGCCCGCGCCGGCGGGCAAGCGCAAGGTGGTGTTGGCGACCAACATCGCCGAAACCAGCCTGACCATCGATGGCGTGCGCGTGGTGGTGGATGCGGGCCTGGCGCGGGTGCCGCGCTTCGATCCGGGCAGCGGCATGACCCGTCTGGAAACCCAGCGCATGGCCGCGCAACAGCAGATGGGCGATACGCGGGTGCGCCGGCACTTCGGCCATGCGCTGGGACTGGGGCCCTTGGCCTGCGATCTGGCGGCCTTGCTGGGCGAGCGCGACATCCTGCGCGGCAACGACGCCGACCTGCATCACCGCATCGCCTTGCTGGCCGGCGAGCAGAACGGCCCGCGCGCCAGCCGTGGCGCGGGCCGTTC
>NZ_JBGLYK010000336.1:0-4018 GCF_047304025.1 Pseudomonas sp. Pseusp97
CATGGATGTCGCGAGAGCTGCGATGGGCCAGGGATGGCCCTTCGCAGCGTGCCCCTGAAACTCCGCTTCAACGAGGGAATTTTTCGCCTAGGCGAAAAACCGGATGTCCGGGGCAAGACCTTTGCCTACTTTGGGTCGTTTGCCAAAGTAGGTCGCCCGAGGGGGCGAAACACGGGGTCCGCGCGCACGCCAAAGCGACGCGAGAAACCCTGGCGCGATGCAGGCACATCGCGGACGGAGTCCGCTCCTACAAAACACAATCAAGGCCCTACAGGGGAGCACCTGCATTCCCACGGATTGGGAAGCCAGATGAGGCAGATTTCACTCTGTCGGCAATGTCCTGCCTCGGTATCGCGGTCACCAACCGAAAAGTCCCACAGGCCATTAGCCTTGCGGGCCTACGAGCGCCGTCCCTAGCCTCTGGTTCGCCGCAGCGTCATCGCGGTCGGGTGTAGGAACCTGATAGAGCTAGAACAGCGGTAGCACCGTAGCCACGATTCGCAGCAGTTTTCCTGCGACCTCGTGCATTTATGGCGGCCGTGTGAGGAGGCTTCGGCCTGCCCGTTTTGGCTCTGGACGGGTTTCCTACCCTTGCACGGTCCGCCTCTCTACCCGTAGGAAGGTCGATTGGCGGTTACTTGATCTTTCAAGAGAGCCGACATGAACTATCCCCCTTTCTCCCCCGCGCACCACCGTCCGCCTCACCCCGCTTCAACCCTCCACCCGGAGGTCCCCCATGCGTGAATTCCTGCCTATTCCCCTCACCGGCCAGTTCGGCGAGGAAGTCCTTTTCATCAACGCCCTCGCCCCGGTCGAACACCTGCGCGAAGCCGCCCTGCGCCGCATCACGGCGGTAGAAGACCTGCTGCAACCGATGGAAGACGACAGCGACAGCGGCCTCATCCGCGCCACCGCCCGCTTCGCCTCCGCCCTCGCCCCGCTGGTCTGCGAAGCCCGCCAGCTCTATGAGCTGGCCCTGGAACGCCCCGGCTACATAGCCGGCCCGAAAGAACGATGACTACCCCGCCGGGCCGGCCTCGCTGCGCCGGCCCGGCGGACACCCACCTTATTTCTTCGCGGTGAGGGTGCTGTAGCTGGTGATCAGGTTGCGGTAGTCAGGGATGTGGTTGGAGAACAGCGCAGCCAGGCCTTCGATGTCGTTGCGCCAATCGCGGTGCAGCTCACAGGCCACGCCGAACCAGGTCATCATCTGCGCGCCGGCAGCCTCCATGCGGCGCCAGGCGGCATCACGGGTGACTTCGTTGAAGGTGCCCGAAGCATCGGCGACCACGAACACGTCGAAACCCTCTTCCAGCGCCGACAGCGCCGGGAAGGCCACGCAGACCTCGGTGACCACGCCGGCGATGATCAGCTGTTTCTTGCCGGTGGCCTTCACCGCCTTGACGAAGTCCTCGTTGTCCCAGGCGTTGATGTTGCCGGGCCGGGCGATGTAGGGCGCGTCGGGGAACAGGTCCTTGAGTTCGGGAACCAGCGGGCCGTTGGGGCCGCTCTCGAAGCTGGTGGTGAGGATGGTCGGCAGCTTGAAGTACTTGGCCAGGTCGGCCAGGGCCAGGACGTTGTTCTTGAATTTGTCCGGTTCGATGTCGCGCACCAGCGAGAGCAGACCGGCCTGGTGGTCGACCAGCAATACGGCGGCCTGGGTCTTGTCGAGACGGACGTAGGGCTTGCTCATGGCGTTTCCTCGTTGGGGTTGAAGCCCGGCCGGAGCCGGGCGGGGTTGGATCAGCGCTGGGAGTCCAGCACTTCGTGTTCGGTCACCACCTGCTGGGCCTTGGTGTAGCTTTCGATCAGCAGGCGGTAGTGCGGGAAGATCAGGCTGTAGGCCTCGGCCCACTGCGCGGCGTCCGGGCGGTTCCAGGTGCGCTGGATTTCCGAGGCCACGGCGGCGGTATCCATGGGCACCACACCGGCCTGGACGACACGGGCCAGGGTGATTTCCTGTGCGGCCTTGGAGTAGGTGCCGGAGGCGTCGATCACGGCGAATACCCGGTAGCCGGCGTTGACTGCGGCAATTGCCGGGAAGGCCATGCACACGCTGGTGATGGTGCCGGCGATCACCAGGGTCTTCTTGCCGGTGGCCTCGACGGCGGCGACGAATTCAGGGTTGTCCCAGGCGTTGATCTCACCCTTGCGCGCCACGTACTGCGCATGCGGCGCGGCCTCGGGGATCTCGGGGATCAGGGGGCCATTGGGGCCCTGCGGCACCGAGGCCGTGGTGATCACCGGGATCTTCGCCAGGGTGGCGATCCGCGCCAGGGTGATGGCGTTGTTGCGCAGCTCGGTCATGGGCATGTCCTTGACCGTCTGGAACAGGCCGCTCTGGTGGTCGATGAGCAGCATGGCGGTATCGTCCGGATCGATCACCGGGCGCTGGCCGTTGAAGTTGGCAATCTGAGAGAAGTTGGTCATGTCGGTTTCTCCTGGTAAGGCCTCCCGCCTTTATGGCCCGCGCCTCCTGCGCGGGCGTTTATCCAGACTAGGCGACGCCTGAGTCCGGGGTATGACATCAGCGAGTCATCTGTCCGAAACGGCCGCTCTGGACGTCGGCAATGGCCTGCTGGATCTCGCTTTCGCTGTTCATCACGAAGGGGCCATAGCCCACGATGGGCTCGTTCAGCGGCTCGCCGCTGAGCAGCAGCACCAGGGCGTCGGTCTCGGCTTCCAGCAGCAGGCTGTCGCCGCGCCTGTCGAACAGGGCCAGTTGGCCTTCGCGCAGTGCTTCGCCGCTACCCAGCCGGACGTTGCCGCGCAGCACCACCAGGGCGGTGTTGCGCCCGGCCTTGACCGTCAGTTCCAGCGGACGGCCGGGTTGCAGGTGCAGGTCCCAGACATCCAGCGGGCTGAAGGTGTGGGCCGGGCCGACGTGGCCGGCGTAGTCGCCGGCGATCACCCGCAGGCTGCCGGCGCCGTCGGCCAGTTCGATGCGCGGAATGTCGCCGCTCAGCAGCGTCTGGTAAGCCGCTGCGGTGCGCTTGTGACGGGCCGGCAGGTTGACCCACAGCTGGGCCATGTGCAGGTTGCCGCCACTGCGGGCGAAGTCCGGCGAGTGGTATTCCTCGTGGAGGATGCCGTCGCCGGCGGTCATCCATTGCACGTCGCCCGGGCCGATGCGGCCGCCGCCACCGCTGGAGTCGCGGTGCTCCAGCTCGCCCTCATAGACCAGGGTCACCGTCTCGAAGCCCCGATGCGGGTGCTGGCCAACGCCACGGCGCACCGAACTGGGGCCGAAAGCGTGGGGGCCGGCGTGGTCGAGCAGCAGGAAGGGGCTGAGGTGCTCGCCGAGGCTGTCGTAGGAAAACAGTGTGCGAACCGGGAAGCCGTCACCGACCCAATGCGGTCGCGCGGCGCTGTAGATGCCAAGAATCTGTTTCATGGGGTGCCTCCTGTCAGTGCATGGAGGTCACGATACGGATGGAACAATTGCCTCGGTAGTCAGCAAAAACTACTATCAGTGTTCCACTAAAGGAACACTGGAATGGACGATCTCAACGACCTCTATTACTTCGCCCAAGTGGTCGAGCACGGCGGTTTCACCCCCGCCGGCCGCGCCCTGGACGAGCCGAAGTCGAAGCTCAGCCGGCGCATCGCCGCGCTGGAGGAGCGCCTGGGCGTGCGGCTGATCCAGCGTTCGACGCGGCACTTTTCGGTGACCGAGATCGGCCAGGTGTTCTACCGGCACTGCGTGGCGATGCTGGTGGAAGCGGCGGCTGCCACCGAGGCCGTCGAGCAGCATCGCTCCGAACCGCGCGGGGTGGTGAACCTGAGCTGCCCGACGGCGCTGCTGAACTTCTGGGTCGGCCCGATGCTGGCGCGCTTCATGGTGCAGTACCCGCTGGTGGAACTGCATGTGCAGAGCACCAACCGCCAGGTGGACCTGATCCAGGAAGGCATCGACATCGCCCTGCGGGTGCGCTTTCCGCCGCTGGAAAGCAGTGATCTGGTCATGAAGGTGCTGGGGGAAAGCCGGCAGTGCGTGGTAGGCGCCCCGGCGCTGCGC
>NZ_JBGLYK010000337.1:0-4007 GCF_047304025.1 Pseudomonas sp. Pseusp97
GGCCCGTAGCCGGCGGCGGCAGCCGAGGCGGCGCCGGCGCTGGAGCCGCCCGGGTTCATGCGCAGGTCCCAGGGGTTGCGCGCCAGTTCGTGGAAGCTGGAGAGGCCGGAGGAGAGCATGCCGAAGTCCGGCACCGTGGTCTTGCCCAGCAGGATCGCGCCGGCCTCGAACATCCGCGCGGCGGGCGGTGCATCACTGGTGGCGGGTTGCAGGAGGGTGGCGGCGCTGCCCTGCGGGATCGGGTCGCCGCGGGTGGCGATCAGTTCCTTGATGGTCACCGGTACGCCGTCCAGTTCGCCGCAGGGCGCGCAGCGGATCCAGCGCGCCTCGGAGCGCCGCGCCTGCTCCATCGCGCGCTGCGGATCGAAGGCGAAGAGCGCGCAGAGCTGCGACTCCCAGCGGTCGATGTGAGCGATCAGGTGCTCCAGGTACTCGACGGGGGACAGCTGGTGCGAGCGGTACAGGGCCAGCAGTTCGACGGCGGACAGGTCGTGCAACGGTGGCATGGCGGTCTCCGGCGTGGGGCTATGCCTCACCCTAGCCGAATCCGTGCCGCGATGGGATAGGCGCGGACGTCACACCGCGCGCCTTCATGGATGGGATCAGGCGCGCTGGCGCGATTGCTGGTCGATCAGGTACTGCAGGCGATACAGATGACGGTAGCCCGATTCCCAGGCGCCGTGGCCGGATTTCACATTGATATGGCCGGCGGAGGGCAGGATCACCGTCTCGGCGCCCCAGACGCGGCCGAGGATCAGCGCGCGCTGCGGGCTGCAGGCGGCGTCGTTGTCCGAACCCACCAGCACGGCGGGGAAGGGCAGCGTCTGGGTGGCGATGGGAGCAAAGTTGCGCAGGGCTTCGTGGCAGGTTTCCCGCTCCACGTCGGCTGGAGCGACCAGCAGGGCGCCGGCGACCTGGGCGAGGACGCGGCGGTCAGCGCGGGCCGCCCAGGAGGCGACGGTGACGCAACCCAGGCTGTGGGCGATCAGCACCACGCGCCCCGGTTCACGGCGGATCTCGCGGTCCAGTTCGGCGACCCAGTCGTTGTGCTGCGGGGTGATCCAGTCCTGCTGCTGCACCCGCGCGGCGTTCGGCAGGGCGCGCTGCCAGTGGCTCTGCCAGTGGGCGTCGTCGGAACCGTGCCAGCCCGGCACGATCAGGTAGCGGATGCGTTCATTGCGCATGGATCGGCCCTCTCGAATCGTCATGAAAGACATTCTAGGGAGGGTTTTAATATACGTTAAGGAATAAGAAATTCTTTGCTTATGCAGTATTTCAACTAAGCAAACGGCTATAAGCGCTTATTCCTGCATTCGCCGCAGCGGGCAGCAACGAGCGAGGATGCCTTCCAGGTTGAGGTCGGGCATGGCGTATTCACGCAGGGCGCGCGCCGTCTGCTCGACGTACTCGCGGGTGGTGCCGAAGTGGCCCTGGGCGCTGTCGAGCACATGCTGGACGATGTTGTCGGGCAGGGAGCCGGCGTAGCTGGGCAGGTGGCGCTCCAGGACGAAGCCCAGGGCGCGCACGCGGCTGCCATCGTCGAGGCGGCAGTTCAGCCATTCCGGGCGGTAGGAGGCGTAGGGCATCTCCCGCTCCCAGAGCGCGTAGAGGTTGGCGTCGAGGTTGTCATCGGGCAGGCGGAAGGCAAAGCCGGCGCAGGAGCCGCCGCGATCCAGGCCCAGCACCAGGCCCGGCGCTTCCGGGGTGCCGCGGTGGGTGAGGGACCACAGGTAGAGCCCGCGATGGTAGCCGTGCACCCGCGCACGGCGCGCCTCGGCCACCGGGAATTCCGGGCGCCAGATCAGCGAACCGTAGGCGAACAGCCACACCGGGCCGGCGCCGTGTTCGCTCATGGTGATATCGAGCGAGGCGCGCAGCTGATCGGCTGTGAAGCGTTCCGGCACCCCCAGTGTCGGTGGATAGAACGGGCCTTCCGAAGCGGGAGACGATGTCATGCGGTACCCCTCAGGTCTCCAGACTGTCATCAACTTAGTAGAACTGCGGCGGCCACGGAAGGGCCTGAAAGGCATAGGTTTATTGCCAGGGCGGGGCGGACGACGAACGGCGGGTGATTTGGCCGGCGCAGGGGCCACCTGCGCTCTGGTAGGGCGCATAACGCGCCAGCGTTATCCGCCGTGGGGCATGCGGCGGATAACCCGTTCCGGGTTATGCGCCCTACGGTTCTGTGGCCTGCCCGGCGAACGTAGGAGCGGACTCCGTCCGCGATCGATTTCCGGCGGCTCGGAGCTGGCCGATTGGGCATCGCGGACAGAGTCCGCTCCTACGCGAGCAACAGCCGTCGGCGCGAAGCGCGGGAATAAAAAAAGGCCGCTCACCCCTGCCTGAGTATTGGGAGAGCGGCCTTGAAGCTCGGTACGTTGTGGAGGTCCCTTTCTACACCCGCTCTGTTTCAGGTGTCTTACAGGGGCCTCAGCGCGCGGTGATCACCGCCAGCTTGGTAATGCCCGCCTTCTCGATGGAGGCCATGGCCTTGGCCACCTGGCCGTAGTTCACGGTCTCGTCGGCCTGCAGTTGCACGCGGACCTCGGCATCCTTGGCCTTGGCCGCCGCCAGGTTGCCCTGCAGCAGCTCGGGCTGGATCTCGTCCTTGTTGATGAACCACTTGCCGGCGCCGTCGATGCTGACCACCAGCGGGTCCTTCTGCTCCGGCGGGGCGACCGACTCGGTCTTGGGCAGGTTGATCGGGATGGCATTGGTCAGCAGCGGCGCGGTGACGATGAACACCACCAGCAGCACCAGCATCACGTCCACCAGCGGGGTCACGTTGATCTCGGAGAGAACCTCGTCGCTGTCCTGAGTCGAGAAGGCCATGTCAGCTCGCCTCCTTCACGCTGTTGCCGGCAGCCGGTTTGCGCGCGGCGGTGGGCAGGGCGACGACGCGGAAGGCACTCTTCTGCGCGAGGCTGTAGAAGTCGTGGGCGAAATCGTCGAGGTCGGCTGCGGTGAGCTTCAGGCGACGCAGGAAGTAGTTGTAGACCAGCACCGCCGGCACGGCGACGGCGATACCCACGCCGGTGGCGATCAGCGCGCTGCCGATGGGGCCGGCGACGGTTTCCAGGCTGGCCGAGCCCGCGGCGCTGATGCCCTTGAGCGCTTCCATGATGCCCCACACGGTGCCGAACAGGCCGATGAAGGGCGAGGTGGAACCGATCGAGGCGAGCACCGCCAGGCCCGATTCCAGGGAGCGGCGCTCACGCTGGATCTGCTGGCGCAGGGCGCGTTCGAGGCGGTCCTGGTGGTTGATCGACTGGGCGAGGTCCGGCTGACCGTTGTCCTGCACCTGGATGGCGGCGAAGCCGGCCTGGGCGACGCGGGCGCCGGCGCCGGGCTTGCCAGCGGCCTGGTCACCGGCCGATTCGAGGCTGGTGGCGCTCCAGAACTGCTTCTGGAAGCGCTTGTCCTGGGACTTCTGGCGGGTGAACTGGACGCCTTTCACCAGGGCCAGGGCCCAGGTGACGACGGAGAAGCCGACCAGCAGCCAGATGACTGCGCCTTCGACGGATTCCAGGGGGTTAAGGGGCAGACTCATGGGTGTTCTCCTTCCGCGGTTCTCGTGCGGCTGATCTGGGCAAGTTGAATCAATGCAATTTGAAATCGATGGGTACGCTGACCCAGCCGTCCTGGGCCACGTCGCCGCGCTTGGCGGGGACGAAGCTCCAGCGTTTCACTGCGCGCACCGCGGCATCGTCCAGGGCGTCGCGGCCGCTGCTCTTCTGCACCTGGATCTCGCTCGGGCTGCCGCTGGCGAGAACGTGCACACGCAGCAGCACGGTGCCTTCCCAACCACGGCGCTGGGCCAGGGGCGGGTATTCCGGCGCCGGGTTCTTCAGATAACCGGCGCTGGCCGAGGGCGGCGTCCTGCTGCTGCATGGCCTGCTGGACCTGCATGCCCATCACCCAGGCGTAGATCACCCGGGCGGCGGCCACCAGCAACAGGCCGTGGATGGCGATGCGCAGGGCAATCGGCACGCGGCGCTGGCGCAGGG
>NZ_JBGLYK010000338.1:0-3936 GCF_047304025.1 Pseudomonas sp. Pseusp97
CCCAAACCATCCTTCAGGGCCGTAGGCCCAAAACCCCGTACGGGTTTACCCGTCTTTGCCCGGCCGGCGAATACCGCGGGCGCGTTATGCGCCCGTCGACCTGAAACGAAGCTCCCGTGCGTGGGCGTTCGCGAGCAAGCTCGCTCCTACGAAGAGCAGGTCATGCATAGCGTTCTGCGGCAACGCAGGTCGACCAGCTTGTCTGTAGGAGCGAGCTTGCTCGCGAACCAGCCCCGCGCCGCGGGCCGGGCCTGGCGCCCGATCACCCCGGCAAACGAATCCGGAAACACGCCCCGCCCAGCGCGGAATCCTCCAGCGCCAGCTCGCCGTCGTAGGACCGTAGGGCGCATAACCCGGAACGGGTTATCCGCCGAGGCCCTCGCGGCGGATAACGCTGGCGCGTTATGCGCCCGTCGACCTGAAACGAGGCTCCGGTGCGTGGGCCTTCGCGAGCAAGCTCGCTCCTACGAAGAGCAGGCCCTGCGTAGCCGTGTTCGGACTACGGGGCGACCAACTGGTCTGTAGGAGCGAGCTTGCTCGCGAACCAACCCCGCGCCGCAGTCCGGCCCCAGCACCCGATCACCCCGGCAAACGAATCCTGAAACACGCCCCGCCCAGCGCGGAATCCTCCAGCGCCAGCTCGCCGTCGTAGCTGTCGATGATGTCCTTCACCACCGCCGTGCCGATGCCCTGGCCGGGATGCTGGGCATCCAGGCGCTCGCCGCGCTTGAGGATGCGTTCGCGCTGGCTGGCCGGCACGCCGGGGCCGTCGTCCTCGATGATCAGCTCGAACTTCCGACCGTGCTTGCGCGCGCTGACCTTCACCGTGGTCAGGCACAGGCGGTAGGCGTTTTCCAGCAGGTTGCCGAGCATCTCCAGCAATGCGCCCTGCTCCAGCGGCAGGGAGAAACCCGGCGGGATGTCGCGCTCCAGTTTCACGCGCTTGTCGCGGTAGACCTTGTCCAGCGCGCCGGCGATGGTGTCCAGCAGCGGATCGAGGGCCGCGCGATGACGGATCAGGCCGCTCTTGCGCATGGTCGCGCGCTGCAACTGGTAGCCGATCTGCTGGCTCATGCGTTCGATCTGGGTCTGCAGCACCTGCACCTGCTCGCGGTTCTTCGGCTCGTCGGCGAGGGTTTCGCTGACTCCCTGCAGCACCGCCAGCGGCGTCTTCAGGCTGTGCGCGAGGTCGCCCAGGGAGTTGCGGTAGCGCTCGCGCTGGGCGCGTTCGCTGTCCAGCAGGCGGTTCACCGAATCGGTCAGGCGCAGCATCTCGGCGGGGTGCTCGTCGCTCAGGCGCTCGCGGTCGCCAGTCTCGATCTGGTCCAGCTCCGAACGTAGGCCGCGCATGGAACGAAAGCCCCAGCCAAGGCCGAGCCACAGCAACCCAAGCAGCAGCAACAGCGCGCCGCCCAGCCACAGGTAGAGCTGGTCGCGGAAGCCGCTGACCAGTTCGCGGAATTCGCTCTCCGGCTGCATGGTGACGATGCTGTAGGCCGCCCGCTGGCCACCGAGCAGGTCGATCTCCACGTCGTAGACGAAGAACTCCTGGCCGGTGGCGTCGCGGATGCGGGTGAACTCGTCGATCAGGCCGTCGTACTTGGGCGAGTAATCGACGCTCTCGTCCTGGGCGGAGGTGGAGCGCCACACCAGCTTGCCGGACTGGTCGTAGATGAAGCCCAGCAACTTCGATTCGGGGAGGTTGAAATCCTCCACCGGCAGGTGCTCGGGCATGCTCAGGACATTGCCTTCGATGCGCGCCGAGGACACCAGGGTCGCCACGTCCGCCGCCAGGCGCTGCTGGATGGCGTTCTCCAGGGCGATGCTGAACGCACGCTGGAGAGCCGGCAGCAGCGCCGCCATGAACAGCACGGCGAGAATCGCCGCGCCGATCATCAGCCGCAGGCGCAGCGAGCGGATCATTTACACAGCTCGTTGAAGATGTAGCCCTGGCCGCGCACGGTATCGATCGGCTTGAACTGCGCGGCGCTCTCCAGCTTGCGGCGCAGGCGGCCGACCAGCACCTCGATGACGTTCGGGTCGCGTTCGTCGTCGTCCGGGTAGAGCTGCTCGATCAGTCGCTCCTTGGCCACCACCTGCTGGTGATGACGCATGAGGTATTCGAGGATGCGGTATTCGAAGGCCGTCAGCTGCAGCGATTCGCCGTTGACCAGCGCCTGCTTGCGGTTGATGTCCAGCACCAGCGGGCCGGCCTCGATGCTCGACTGGGCGAAGCCGCTGGAACGGCGCAGCAGCGCGTTGAGCCGGGCCTCCAGCTCTTCGAACTGGAACGGCTTGACCACGTAGTCGTCGGCGCCGGCGGCCAGGCCTTCGACCTTGTCCTGCCAGTTGCCGCGCGCGGTGAGGATGAGAATGGGGAAGGTCTTGCCCTGGCTGCGGAATTCGCGGATCAGGTCCAGGCCGCTCATGCCCGGCAGCCCGAGGTCGATCATCGCCAGGTCGTGATGGTATTCGCTGGCGCGGTACAGCGCCTCTTCGGCGTTGGCGACGGCATCGACCACGTGGCCTTGTTCGCCGAGCCGGGTATACAGGTGATGGCGCAGCAGCGCCTCGTCTTCCACCACCAGCAGTTTCATGCGCGTACTCCCTGAGTCAGGCAACCGGGCCGCGCGGCCCGGTTGCGTTACCGGTCAGAACTTGTAGTTGGCGCCCAGGTAGAACTGGGAGCTGCTGTGCAGGTCAAGGGATCCCACCTTGCTGCCACCGTGCGGGCTCATCTCGGTACTCGCGTTGGTACGCAGGTAACGGTAGCCGCCTTCTACGGATGCGTTCTTGCCGAGTTCCTGGAGGATACCGGCTTGGGCACCGATGGCGTAACCCACATCGCTGTCGCGGCTGTACCCCTTGGAGTCCTGCTCCAGCTTGACCAGGCCGGCGGTGCCGCCGCCGAACAGCTTGGTGCCCTGGTCGCCCAGCGGCAGGAAGGCGTCGTAGCTGCCGAGCAGGTTCTGCTGGCGCAGCTTCAGGCCTTTCTCGGTGTCGGAAACGTTTTCATAGGTGATGTAGTAGCGGCCCTGCTCCATCTGCTGGCCGGCGCGTACGCCCCAGGTACCGCTGTTGTTGATCACGCTGTCGAATTTCGGGTTGCCCAGGTTGCGGTTCAGCGCATCGGACTTCTGGATGTTGTTGCTGGTTTCGCCCCAGGTCATGCCGACGAAGGTGTCGGCGGCGTTGGCGGCGGTAGCGGCCAGGCCGGCACCGAGGATGGCGGTGGCGAGGGCGATTTTCTTCATGGCTTTCATGGGGTTTCTCCCGTCAGAGGTCAGTAATTGGTTGACGGGGAGAAGGTTACGGGGAGGGCTCTGAACGGAACCTGTCGGAGCGCTGAACCATTGCTGAACGAATTCGCTGTATGAAAAAAGAATAACGCACGTAGGATTTTGCCCACACAACGAGCAGGGACTAGGCTGATTCCCAATCGTTGGCGGGAGGCTGACCCGATGCCCGAAAAGACCGGAGCCGACACGGAAAAAGGCAAGGAAACCCGGCTGTTCCTGTTCCTGGTGATCTGCCTGTTCCCTTTGCTCTCCGTGGCCATCGTCGGTGGCTACGGATTCATCGTCTGGATGTACCAACTGGTGGCGGGGCCGCCCGGCCCGCCCTCGTAGGGCCGCCGTCATGCTCTCTCGACGCGCCCTGCTGCGGCGCCTGGGCGGTGCGCCTGAAGTACGCCGCCCGCCCTGGACTGCCACCGACCGCGAATTCCTCGCCGGCTGCACGCGCTGCAATGCCTGTATCGACGCCTGCCCGGAACAGGTGCTGAAAGTCGGTGACGGCGGCTACCCGCAGCTGGACTTCAGCCAGGCCGGTTGCAGCCTGTGCGGCGACTGCGCCCAGGCCTGCGAGGCCCGGCTGTTCGACCTTGGCCGCCCGGCCTTTGCCTGGCGCGCGCAGATCGACGACCACTGCCTGGCC
>NZ_JBGLYK010000339.1:0-3928 GCF_047304025.1 Pseudomonas sp. Pseusp97
TGCCGGCGCCCTCGGCCTGGCCATCGACGCCAGCGTGCTGCCATCCCTGCAATCGGCCCTGGCCGACCCAGCCTGGCAAGTGCGCGAGGAAGCCGCCGGCACCCTCGGCAAGCTGGCCCTGCCCGAAGCCGGCGAAACCCTGGTACGGGCGCTGGAAGATGATTTCTGGCAAGTGCGCCTGCGCGCCGCGCGCTCGCTGGGCAAACTGCGCTACTTGCCGGCGCTGGAAGGCCTGAAGGTGGTGCTTGGTCACGGCATCAGCAACCTGCGCAAGGAGGCGGCGCTGGCCCTGGGCGAACTGGGTAGCGGAGATGCCATCGATGCGCTGCGCAACGCCGAAAACGACGGTGACCCGGAAGTCCGCAAGGCCGTGCGTATCGCGCTCTCTCAGTTGGAGCAAAAGCCGCAGCTGGGGCAATCGGCGTGAACACCCCCGTCGCCCTGCACCGCTCCAGCGCTGACGGCGAACTGCGCATCCGCTGGGACGACGGCGTCGAACAGCGCATCGCCTTCGCCCGCCTGCGCGGCGCCTGCCCCTGTTCGCAGTGCCGGGCGGCGCGCCTGCAGGGGCGCATCGATCTGGTCTGCGCCGGAGTCGCCCTGCAGGAACTGAACCTGCAGGGGTATGGCGTGCAACTGGTATTCGACGACGGCCACGACCGGGGTATCTATCCCTGGGCGTATCTCAGAGGACTCAGCTGACCGCGCGGGACAGGTGTTCCAGCACGCGCTCAACCGCGCGCTCCAGGCAGCCCTTGAAGAAGTGGTCGGCGCCGGCGTAGAGCAGCACCTCGCGCTGGGCCGGGCGCGCCCACTCCAGCAGGTTGGCCAGCGGCGCCATCTCGTCTGCCTCGCCATGCAGTAGCAGGCAATCAGTCGGCAGCTCCTGCGCTTGGTAGTCTCGCCCGCCGGGAACGGTGCCCACCGGCAAGCCCATCAGGGCGATGGCATCCGCAGGCGGTGACAGCTCGCTGGCCACGCGGGCGAACACATAGGCACCGAAGGAGAAGCCTACCAGCGCCAGCGGCAGCGGCAGCCCAGGATACTCACGGCGCAGGTGGGCGATGACAGCCAGCATGTCCTGCGCCTCGCCGATGCCTTCGGCGTACTCACCTTCGCTGCCGTCCACGCCACGGAAACTCGGCCGCACGGTCAGCCAGCCAGTACCGCAGAGCTTGCGCGACAGGGTCAGCGGCACGCGGTGCTTCGGGCTGCCGCCGAGCAGCGGCTGCGGATGGCTGATCAGCGCGATGCCTTTCGCCGGCAGCCGCGGCCGGTCGATCAGCAACTGCAGCTTGCCCACCGGGCCATCGATCAGTTGCGTGCTGCGCTCTTCTTCGGACATCGACTCTTCTCGGGGAACGGAAACGGAGCACCGATTCTAGCGCCCCATCCGCACTCCAGGTTCGCAGGGCCACCCTGCGAACTGGGAACAGCTGCGCGTGACGTCGATTCCTGTAGGAGCGAGCTTGCTCGCGAACCGCTTGACGCTGGAGCGGCCAGGAAATCCATTCGCGAGCAAGCTCGCTCCTACGAAGAGCCCCTGGGGCGGCACCCAGTAAGGTGCCGCATTGGCGCCTTACAGGATCGACAGCGGGTAGTCGACGATCAGGCGGAACTCGTTGACGTCGCCCTCGACCTGATCGGCATTGCCACGGTGGATCGCCTCGCGCAGGCGGAAGGACAGGTCCTTCGCCGGCCCGGACTGCACCACGTACTTGGCTTCCAGGTTGGTTTCGTGGTGCTTGCCGTCTTCACCGTAGCCATAGCCGCGGTACTGGCTGTCGGCAGCCATTTTCGTGCCGTCGATGCCATGGCCGTTGACGTAGCGCGCCATGAAGCTCAGGCCGGGGATGCCGTAGGTGGCCATCGCCAGGTCGTAGCGCAGCTGCCAGGACTTCTCCTCCGGGCCGTTGAAGTCCGAGTACTGGATGGAGTTGGCGAGGAAGATCGAGTCGGCGGTGTCGCCGGGGCCGTTGACGCCGAAGGCCACGTAGTCGAACGGCGTGTCGCCGTGGACCTTCTGGTAGGCCAGCGTCAGGGTGTGCGCGGCGAGGAAGCTGTACGCGGCGGCGGCGGACCAGGTGGTGTTGCTGATCTCGCCGGCCTTGGCGCTGCCGTCGTCGTTGGTGCGGTACAGGTTGAAGTCGAAGTTCAGCGACTGGTCGTCCGCCAGCGGCAGGGTGTAGTTGGCGTTGCCGTAGTACTGGCGCCACACGTCTTCGAGTTTCGAGGCGTAGAGCGAGAAGTTCAGCGCGTCGTTGGCCGCGTACTTGCCGCCTACATAGTCGATGCTGCTGGCCTCGACGTTGGCGTAGGACGCCCAGATGCCGTGGTCGCCATTGGTGGTCACCGGGCCGTTGCCGCCGGTGAAGTGGCCGCCATCCAGGTCCAGCCCGTCGATCTCGCTGCTGAGCACGTTGAAGCCGGTGGCGGTCTGCGGGAACAGGCGGGTGCCGCCGGCGGCGAACACCGGCGCGGTGGGCTGCAGGTCGCCCCAGCGCAGTTCGGTCTTCGACACGCGCAGCTTCACGGCACCGCCTGCACGGCCGTATTCGCTTTCCGGCGAGCCGTCGTCACGCACCGGCAGGTTGCCGGTGCCGGAGGTGCCGCCGCCGCCATCCAGGCGGATGCCCCAGTTGCCGAAAGCCTCGACACCGAAGCCGACGGTGCCCTGGGTGAAGCCGGAGCTGTAATTCAGCGTGAAGCCCTGGGTCCAGTCCTTGCGGTCCCGGTCGCCGGACTTGCGGTCGCTGTTGTAGTAGTAGTTGCGCATCAGCAGCGAAGCGCTGCTGCCTTCGAGGAAGCCGGTGGCTTCGGCCTGGTCGGCAACCGCGGCGGCGTGCGCCAGCTGGAACGGAATCCCGGCGACGATGGCGCCGAGCATGGAAACGCGAGCGGAAAGACGGAACGCGGACATCTGCTACCCCTTTGTTGATCTTGTCTTGGCAGGTGTATCGATTGAATGCTGAGCAACTTTCTTATGTTTCCCCGCCCTAGGCAGAGCGAGCGAAGAGATAACAATCCGCTGCCCTCGCGTGAAACCAGCTTCGTCGATAGTCGTTATCGAAACGAATGATTCAGCATTTGCCGCTATCGCCATTAAGCTTGCGCCCCGATGAAGCACATGAGTCCCGGATGCCCGCTCCAGAGCGTCCGGCGGATTGCTCCACTTCATCATCCTTTGGTTTGGCCGCCTCCCCAGGCGGCCTTTTTTTGCCTGGAGGAAAGTTGTGCGGCAGCCGCCCCAGAACATTTCCCGGATAATTATCCCGACCAATTCCAGCCATATTCCGGCAGCCCTTCCCGCTAACTTTCCCTGAACTTCTTCCCGACAAGTTCCGCAGGATCGGGCAACTCTTGCGTCCGCCGTAAATTCAACCGATACACCGTTCATCCCCTGCGCCGCCCCTCCCCCGATGAGTCACTTGCGCAAAGCAAGTGACCGCATTAGATTACAACCATAATCTTTTCGTACCGACCCTTGGCTGTGGCCCTCCCAGGCCCGTGACAAGGCGGCCCAATTAGATGACGACCTTCATGCAAAGAGGTGGTGTCATGCGCAGAACCAGCTTCGAACACCTGCCCTGCCCCGTGGCCCAGGCGCTGGACCTGATCGGCGACAGCTGGAACGTGTTGATCCTGCGCGAAGCCTTCTATGGCTCGACCCGCTTCGATCAGTTCCTCGCACGATTGGGCATCGCCAGCAACGTCCTGACCCGCCGCCTGCGCGCCCTGGTGGACAGCGGCCTGCTGCAGCGCCGCCAGTACAACGACCACCCGCCGCGTTTCGAGTACCTGCTCACCGAGCGCGGCCGCGACCTGCGCCCGGTGCTGCTGACCCTGCTGCAGTGGGGCAAGCGCCACGCCGGCATGGCAAGCGCCGCCGAACTGGTCGACACCCGCAGCGGCCGCCCGGTGCGCATCG
>NZ_JBGLYK010000033.1:0-37448 GCF_047304025.1 Pseudomonas sp. Pseusp97
GGCCCATCGCGGCTCTCGCGACATCCATGTCGCTCAACCCCTGAAACTCCACTTCAACGAGGCCTCCTGAACGGGGCCGTTCGGAGTGCTTGGAGGTTTCTCTGGAAGACTTAAGGGCCAAAGCTGCATCGGTGGGGTTCTTCGTAGGAGCGAGCTTGCTCGCGAACCGCACGGCACGGGGCCTCAAACGCTCAACGCCACATGCCCTTTGTCCCGCAGGTAGAGGCCATAAACCACCCCAACCACCAACCAGACACTCCCCATGGTCAGCGCATGGATATCCATGCCGCAGAGTACCGTCAGCACCACTGCGATGCCGACGATGGGCACCAGCCAGTGGGCGAACCAGCGCCGGCTGCGCCCCTGGATGCCCAGCTTGACCAGCACCGACAGGTGCAGCAGGACGAAGGCGGTCAGCGCGCCGAAGTTGACGAAGGAGGCTAGGGTGTCGATGCGCTCGCGCATCACCAGGGCGATGCCCAGCGACAGCAGCGTCGACAGCACCAGCGCCACGTGCGGCGTGCCGTGCCGGCGGTGCAGGCGGGCGAACAGTGCTGGCAGCTGGCGGTCCCGGCTCATCGCGAAGAGCACGCGGGACACGCCGACCTGCATCGGCAGCGCATTGGTCAGCCCGACCATCACCGCGATCACCCAGGCAAGCAGGACGGCGACCCAGGGGCCTATCTGCGCCCCGGTCAGCTCGTAGATGGCCGCCGAGGCGTCCTTGATCTCCACGCCGGGCATCAGGTTGCCCAGCACCCAGGTGGTCGCCACGAACAGCGTCGCGCAGATGAACAGCACCAGCAGGATGGCGCGGCCGACCAGGCGGCGGTCGTTGTCCTTGACCTCTTCGGCGAGGGTGGAGATGGCGTCGAAGCCCAGGAACGACAGCACGCAGATGGACGTCGCGGTGAATACCCTGCCGGCATCGAAGGCACTGCCGTCGAAGAACGGCGCGGCCGTCAGCGCGCCGGCGCCCTTGCCCTGCGCCAGGGCGAACAGCGCAAGGCCCAGCAGGCCGAACATCACGCTGAACTGCAGGACCACCGAGACCATGCTGACCCGCGTGGTGACGGCGACGCCGAACCAGTTGATGCCCAGCGATACCGCCACCAGCAGCACCAGGCACAGCGCGCGGTCGAGGCCGGGAAGCAGGATCTGCAGGCCCACCGACATGATCAGGAACACCAGCGCCGGGATCAGCAGGTAGTCCAGCAGGATCAGCCAGCCGGCGACGAAGCCCGGCACCTCGCCCAGGCTGTACCGGGCGAAACCGTAGACCGAGCCTGCGCTCTGCACTTCGTTGGACAGCGTGGCGTAGCTCTGCGCGGTGAAGTACATGCAGGTCGCGCCCAGCAGGTACGCCAGGGCGATCAGTCCGCCCGAGGCATCCCAGACGAAGCCGAAGGTGGTCAGCGGCGCCATCGGCGCGATGTAGGCCATGCCATAGGCTACCAGGTCTTTCAGGCCGAGGGTGCGCTTGAGCTGCGCGTCTTGGTGGGGAACTGCAACGCCCATGATCAGGCTCCGATCTTCTTGTGGTGGGAGGTGCCCGCCGATGTGGCGAGCGGTGGGGTGCGGGCTCAGCCGTGGAAGGTGGCGTCGCGGTGGACTTCGCGGCCTTCGAGCAGGGTCAGCAGGACCTGGGTCCGGCCGATCTCGTAGGGCGAGATGGCGTAGAGGTCGCGGTCCAGCAGGATCAGGTCGGCGTACTTGCCCGGCACCAGGCTGCCGGTGCAGTCGTCGCGCCAGGCGGCGTGCGCCGCGTTGATCGTGTAACCCTTGATCGCGTCGTCGATGCCGATGCGGTGCTGGGCGGTCTGCGCCGGGCTGTCGCTGCCCAGCGCCGGGTTCTGCCGGGTGAGGGCGCACTGGATGATCGGGAACGGATCGAAACCGGTCACACCCCAGTCGCTGCTGAGCATGCAGGTCACACCCTGGCGCACGAATGCGCCCAGCGGGTAGATGTTCTGGCTGCGCTCGGGGCCGAGCATGGCTTCGACCATGGCGTCGGCCTCGGGGTTTGGCTGCGCCCAGAGCGTTTGGAAATTGGCCAGTGCGCGGAGCTGCTTGAAGCGCGGGATATCCGCCGGGTCGACCACCTGCAGATGTGCCAGCTGGTGGCGCGAGTCCCATGTGCCGTTGCGGTCGCGGGCGATCTGCAGACCGTTCAACGCGGCGCGCACGGCGCCGTCGCCGATGCTGTGCACGTGGATCTGGAAGCCCTCGCGGTCGAACGCGCTGAAGAACTCGTCGATCTGCTCCTGGCTGAACATCAGCTCGGCGTTGTCGCCGGTATCGCTGCGCGGCGCGGCCAGCACCGCCGTGCCGTTTTCCAGCACGCCGTCGAGGAAGAACTTGGCCGAATGCAGACGCACCCGGTCGCCCTGGTAGATGGCGCGCAGGTCCTTGATTTCGGCCATCTGCTCGGCCAGGGACTTGTGCGCGAAGACCTTCGAGGTGGCGCAGACGCGCAGGGTCAGTTCCCCGCGGTCATGGGACGCCTGGTAGTTCCTCATGTAGTTGCGGGTGGCCATGGCGTCGAGCACGCCGGTGATGCCGCGCGCATTGAAGGCCTTGCTGTAGTGCGCCATGGCCTGCAGGTAGTCGTCATCGGTGTAGCCGGGGGCGATGCGGTTCATCGCCCAGATGGCGTCTTCCACCAGCCAGCCCCTGGGCGTGCCATCGGGATGACGCAGGTATTCGCCGTTGTCCGGCTTGACGCTGCCCGGGCCGACGCCGGCCAGCTCGAAAGCGGCGCTGTTGGCCCAGCCGTTGTGATAGTCGCTGGCGAACATCAGTGCCGGGCGGCCGTCGGTGACGCTGTCGAGCAATTCCCGGGTGAGCTGCTCGGGCGTGAAGCGCGCGGAGGAGAAACCGACGCCGCGAATCCAGGGTTTTTCAGGGTGCTTCCGGGCGAATGCGCGGATGCTTTCCAGCAGTTCGTCGAGGGTGGTGGCGTCGTACAGCGAGGCGTTGTGGTAGAGGTCGGCGGCGCTCAGCTGAAAGTGCACGTGGGTGTCCTGCAGACCCGGCAGCATCAGCCGGCCGCCGGCGTCGATGCGGCGCGTGTCGGGGCCGGCCAGGGCCTGGATTTCGGCATTGCTGCCGACGGCGACTATGCGCCCGCCGCGAATGGCGATGGCTTCGGCGCGCGGATGGCGCTCGTCCATCGTGCGGATGTCGGCGTGGGTGATGATCAGCTCGGCGGTGGTCGTCATGATGGCTCCAGCAAGGCAGTCGGCGGGCGACGCTCACCTGCCGGGCTTGCTGCACCATCGGGTCGAGACGTCGTCGAGAAGGCTGCGTAATGCCCGGCGGCCGGGCAGGGCGTCCATGGCTGGGGAGGTGCTGCCAGGCGCCTGACGCGGACTTGCCAACCTCGTCACCGATTGCGCTCCTGCCGGAGCAGGGGAGCGTCGCGGCTCAGACCAACCCCTTGCCCTGCAGATGCTCGCGCAGGTACTCGATGAACACCCGCACCTTGCGCGTGCTGCGCCGGTGCGGCAGGTAGAGCACATGCACCCAGGGCCCGAAGGCGCTCTGGTCGCGCCAGCAGTCGGGCAGCTGTTCGACCAGTTCGCCGCTTTCCAGGTAGGGCAGTGCGCTCCACTGCGGGAGGAACTGCAGGCCCTGGCCATCGAGCAGGCAGGAGAGCAGGAAGTCGTAGTTGTCGCTGGCAATGCGCGGCACCGGCTGGCGGATGCGCAGGCGCTCGCCGTCCTTCTGCACCCACCAGAAATTCCGGTTCAGCAGCGGGTGGCGGAAGATCAGCCAGTCGTGCTGCTCGTAGTTCTCCAGCGTCACGTCCAGGCCCTTCTCGGCAAGGTATTTCGGGCTGGCGCAGAGCATCAGGCGGTTTTCCAGCAGCGGCTGGGCGATCACGTCCGGCAGGTCGATGGGGCCATCGCGCAGGGCGATGTCGTAGCCGCCTTCCACCAGGTCGACGAATTCGTCCAGCAGGTCCACTTCCAGGCGCACCTGCGGGTGCTCGCGCAGGAAGCGGCAGCACACCGCGTTGAAGAAAGCCGGGGCCAAGGAGGGCGGCGAGACGATGCGCAGGCTGCCGCGCAGTTCGGTCTGCAACTGCTCGACTTCCTCGCCGGCGCGCTGCAGTTGCATCAGCGCCGAGCGCGCGCCTTCCAGGTAGATGTGCCCGGCTTCGGTCAACGCCATGCGTCGCGTGGTGCGCTCGAACAGCCGCTGGCCCAGCTCGGCCTCCAGTTGTGCCACGCCCTTGGTGATGGCCGACGGCGTCTTGCCCAGCTGTTCGGCGGCGCGGCTGAAGCCGCCGTGCTCGGCAGTGGCGACGAACATGGTGAGGGCGGTCATCTTGTCCATGGATTGTTTCCTGGTAGGAACAGAAGTTGTGCGGGAAGTCGGTGTTAAAGCCGCCGTGGCTTTTGCTTAACCTTCATCACAGATCAACAATAACGAAGGCTCTGCGATGAAACTACTGATTCCGGCGCTGGTGTCGGCGGCTTGCGCTTTTTCCTCGATGGAAACTATGGCCGCCGCCGACCTCATCTTCCACGGCGGCAAGGTCTACACCGCCGAGCCCGGCCAGGCGCTGCAGCAGGCGGTGGCGGTGGAGAACGGCCGCATCCTCGCCGTCGGCTCCGACGCGCAGATCCTCAAGCTCCAGCAGCCGGCAACGAAAGTCATCGACCTTCACGGCCAGGTGTTGATGCCCGGTTTCATCGACGCCCACACCCACCTGGTCAAGGGCGGCCTGCAGATGCTCCAGGCCAACCTGGACAACCAGGACCTGCCGCTCGCCGAGTTCGAGAGCAAGCTACGCCAGTGGCGCGACGACGGCCGCGCGCGACGTGGTCAGTTCCTCTATGTCGGTGGCGTGCCGACGGCTTACTGGGACGAGATCGGCGAGCTGCAGCGGCGTTTCAACCAGGGCGAATGGGCGAAGCAGCCGATCCTCCTGGCCGGCGGCGACTATCACACCGGCTGGGCGAACCAGGCGTTGCTCGACCTCGCCGGGATCGACGCGGCCAAGGTCAGATCGCTCAAGGGCGAGGAGCAGGCCACCATCGGCCACACCGCCGATGGCAAGCCCAACGGCTTCCTGGTGGATGCCGGCCTCTACCCGGTGCAGGCGCTGCTGCCGCTGGCGAGCAACGACGAGCTGCTCAAGGCGCTGAAAGGCGCGCAGCGCTATTACCATGAGCTGGGCATCACCGCCTGGATGGAACCCCTGGCGAACGAGAATCCCGGCGGCGACATCCACAACGATTCCGTCGGCGTGCTGCCGGCCTACAAGCTGCTGGCGCAAGAGGGCGGGCTGACCGCGCACGTCGCCGCCTTGCTGATGGCCGACTCCAAGGCGACTCCCGCCGACCTCGATGAACTGGACAAGGTGCGCCAGCAGTTCGCCGGTGTGGAGAACCTGACCCTGCCGGGCATCAAGGTCTTCGCCGACGGCGTGGCCGAGGTACCGGCGCAGAGCGCGGCGATGCTGGAGCCCTACAGCAACTCGAAGAAGTACGGCGAACTGCTGATCGACCCCAGGCACTTCGGCGAGCTGGTCAGCGCCGCCGATGCCCGCGGCTGGCTGGTGCACATCCACGCCATCGGCGACCGCGCGGTGCGCGAGTCGCTCAACGGCATCGAGCAGGCGCGCAAGGATCGCCACAGTGGCATCCCGCATTCGATCACCCACCTGCAGATGGTCAACCCCAAGGACTTCCCTCGCTTCAAGGCGCTCGACGTGATTGCCGCCATGCAGCTGTACTGGGCCGCCGCCGACGAGAACAGTGTCGACCTGGTCAAGCCCTACGTCAGCGCCATGGCCTTCCTGCACATGTACCCGGCGCGCTCGCTGCTGAAGAACGGCGCGACCATTTCCGGCGCCAGCGACTGGCCGATCACCACGCCCGATCCGTGGAAGGCCATCTACCAGGCGATCCAGCGCGTCGGCCCGAAGGGCGTGCTCAACGCCGCCGAGGACATCGACCGGCAGACCATGTTCCAGGCCTACACCCTCAACGCCGCGCGCACCATTCGCCTGGAGGATCGCATCGGTTCGCTGAAGCCCGGCAAGCAGGCCGACCTGATCCTTCTCGACCGCGACGTGTTCACGGTCGAGCCCGAAGCGCTGCGTGATACCCGCGTGCTCAAGACCTGGTTCGCCGGCCGTGAAGTCTATAGTCGTTCGAGCGAATAACGCTGATCCAAGCGGAGCGCCCCGGTGCTCCGGACTCGTTAAAAAAAAGCAATTGCAGGAGCCTTGCCGTGATTCTTCACACCTTCACCACCGATATCCGCGACCCGCTGCAGCGTGGCCGGCAGATCGGCGAAACCTTCGCCGAGCAGATCCGCCAGACCGTGGCGCTGTACCTGGACTTCTTCCCGCGCGTCGGCGTGGAGCTGGACAAGGCGCGCGCCATCGGCGAAGCCAGCCTTGCGGCGCTGGCCGACTGGTGCCCGGCGCTGGCGAAGGAAGTCGAAGGCCTGGCCCTGGGCGTGTCCTTGCCGCTGTGGCAGCTGGCGGCGCTGAACGCGCGCACCGAAATTCTTGCGGTGATGCCCGAGCAACCGGTGGAAGGCGAGTGCTCCACCTCCGTCTATGCCCCGGCGGGTGCTGCTGCACCGCGCAGCCTGCAGACCTGGGACTGGCACGACAGCCTGGTGCCCCACGGCCTGCTGCTGGGCTTCACCGGCAGCACCGGCCTGACCGCCAAGCTGTTCACCGAGTTCGGCATGCTCGGCAAGATCGGCGTGAACAGCGCGGGCCTGGGCGTGCACTTCAACATCCTGCACCACGCCAGCGACGACGGCAGTGCCGGCGTGCCGGTGCATGCCATCGCCCGTCGCGTGCTGGAAGAAGCCACCAGCATCACCGAGGCCATCGACCTGGCGCGTTCGGCACGGGTCAGCGCTTCCACCGTGCTGACCGTATTCACCCGCAACGACGTGCGCGCCCGTGCCGCCAGCATCGAGATGAGTCCCGCGCATACCGCCGTGGTGGTGCCGCGCGAGGATGGCTGGCTGCTGCACACCAACCACTTCCTCGACGGCGAACTGAGCTGGGGCGAGCGTACGGCGGATGTGTCCACCACCTACGCGCGCCTGGAACACCTCAAGGCCGCCACCGCCGGCATGACCGGCAAGGCCCTGCGCGAACGCGCCGACGCCTTCTGCGGCGCCGATGGCGACCAGGCGGTGGTGTGCTTCCACCCGGATATGTCCGAGCCGGATACCGAGCGCTGGGAAACCCTGCTGAGCATCGGCCTGGATACCGTGGGCTGCGCACTGGAATATGTTGCCGGCACGCCGAAGAAGCTGGCGGATGAGGGGTTCCTGCGGTTCTGAGGACTTCGTTTCAGCCGGCTGAACCCTCTCCCCAGCCCTCTCCCTGAGGGGAGAGGGAGTCGTTCTGGCCGGCCGACACCACCGTTTCAGCCTGCACCATAAGGTCCCCTCTCCCTTCAGGGAGAGGGTTAGGGAGAGGGCATAGCCCAGGCGCCGATCTTTCCAGCACGCAGTTCGTAGGGCGCATAACGCGCCAGCGTTATCCGCCGCCGAGCTACCGGCGGATAACCCGTTCCGGGTTATGCGCCCTACGCAGCACCGCCTCCAAAAACAATGCCTCCGTGACGACCCAACGGCCGCCGCGCGGGTTTCGTGTTGCCACAAAAACAAGAGTGAACCGCCATGATCGACCACACTCCCGCAGCTCCGGGCTCGCGCTCGGCCTTTCGCACCTTCTGCGTCTCCGGCATGGGCACCGCGCTGGAATTCTACGATTTCGTCATCTACGGCTACGCCGCCGCGCTGATCTTCCCGCAACTGTTCTTCCCCGGCATGGATCGCCTGACCGCCGTGCTGGTGGCCTTCGCGGCGTTCGGCGCCGGTTTCTTCGCCCGCCCGCTTGGCGGCGTGGTGTTCGGCCACCTGGGTGATCGCTACGGCCGGCAGAAGGCGCTTGTCGCCACCCTGGTGCTGATGGGCCTGAGCACCTTGCTGATCGGCTTCCTGCCGACCCACGCCAGCATCGGCGCGGCGGCGCCCGTCCTGCTGGTGCTGCTGCGCCTGGTGCAGGGTTTCGCCGCTGGCGGCGAGTGGGGCGGCGCGGCGCTGTTCGGCATCGAGGTCGCCCCCAAGGGCCGCCGCGGCCTGTGGGGCAGCTTCACGAGCATGGGCATCGGCATCGGCGGCATCTTCGGTTCGGCCGTGTTCGCCATCGTCAGCTTCGCCTTCGACGACGACCTCTCCGGCATCGCCTGGCGCATCCCGTTCTGGCTCGGCGGCCTGCTGGTGCTGATCGGCCTCTATGCGCGCCTGCAGAACACTGCACCGCAACCCAAGGCCGCGGCGAAAACCGAAGCGCGCATGCCGCTGATGCAGGCCTTCCGCCGTCGCCCGCGCGAGCTGCTGCTGTGCATCGGCATCGCGTTCGGCTACGTCACCATCGCCTATATCGGCAGCACCTTTTTCCTCGCCTACGCAACCGATATCGGCTACAGCAGCAGCCATGCCTTGCTGTTCGACTTCTCTCTGTCGGTGGCCATCGTCGCCTCCGCGCCGTTCTTCGGGCACCTGTCGGACCGCTTCGGCCGCCGCACGGTGATGATTTTCGGGGCGGCGATCATGGCGCTCGGCCTGTTCGCCTTCTTCCCGCTGATCGGCCTGCACGACCTGCCGCTGGCGCTGCTGGCCTATGTCGCCGTGGGCTTCTTCATGGGCGCGACCCAGGGGCCGATCCCGGCCTTTCTCGCCGAGCAGTTCCCGCGGGAAATGCGCTACTCGGGGATTTCCTTCAGCTACCAGATCGGCGCGGCGCTGGGCGGCGGCACGGCGTCGAGCATCGCTACCGCCATCCTCATCGCCACCGGGCGCAACCCGTTCGGCGTGGCGCTCTACGGCGCGGCGGCACTCCTGCTGGTGGCGGTGTGTTCCTGGCTGCTGCGGGAAACCTCGCGCCTGCCGATGGAAGTGATCGACCGCGACGACGTGGCGCCAGGGGCCGTATCGGTGCAGGCGATCAACTGACCGCGCGCGCCCTGGTGCCCGGCAGGAGGCCGAGCACCAGGGCGCAGCCGAGCAAAATGATCAGCGCACCCACGCCTTGCATCAGCGACAGGCTTTCGCCCAGCACCAGCGCGCCCACCAGCACGGCGACCACGGTGACGACGAATTCCACGCTGATGGTTTTCGTGGCGCCAATGCGCGCTACTAGCTGGAAGTAGACGACGTAGTTCACCGCGCTGAGCACGCAGCCGCAGAGCAGCAGGAAGAGGAAGTCGCTCGGCTGCGGCGTGCCGGGCACCGGTACCCAGATGAGCAGGGGCAGCGTCAGCAGCCCGCCGATCAGGAAGGCGCCGCAGGTCACTTCCCAGGGGCCCGCGGTGCGCAGCTTGAGGCTGGCGTAGTTGCTGCCGAACGCGGCGCACACCGCGCCGAACACCGAGGCCGCGCTGCCGAGGAGGAATTCATGAGTGATCGGCACCGCCGGAAAGCCCACCAGCAGCACCATGCCGCAGAAGCCCAGGACCAGGCCGCCCAGGCCACTCCAGGTGATGCGCTCCAGGCCCCAGAGGCGACCGATGAGCATGGAGAACAGCGGAATGCCAGCGACGAAGATCGCCGCCATGGCGGTGCCGATGCGCGGGGTGGCGTAGGTCATGCCGATCAACTGGCCGGCTACCGTGGTGGCGCCGACCACGCACAACGGTTTCCACAAGCCTGCGAAATTCAGCCGGCGCCCGGAGAGCCTGGCCACTGCGAACAGCGTGAAGCTGGCGATCAGCGCGCGGAAGCTGACCGCGCCGACCCAGCCGAACCCGGCGATGGCCTTGAGCAGGACGAGAAAGGACAGCCCCCAGCCGATTGCGAGGAACAGGTAGGCGGCAAGGTCGCGCGGTTGCATACGACTCCGGTGGCGCAAGGCAGATGGGCCACCGAAACGCGGCGGCGAGTGCCGCTATCTTGCCGGGCCCTCGTGACGCTTGGGAAGGCGGCGCACCGACGTTTTTCTGTCCGGCAGCGCCGTTCGCTCAAAGGGATAATGCCTCGGTCCGTATACCTGAACGCCGACCTCGGGTTGCACGAGCATGCGAACCTGCACAACCCCATTGCCGGGGCGCAATGGCCTTGGCTTGGGCCCTGGCTTATAGTCGCGCCCCCCAGCGACGCCGCCAGTGCCTTAAAGCCTGACTCCGGCGACGTAACCACCAAGGCGCGAGGAGCACGCCAGTCATGAAAACAGAACAGGGCATCCTGCGGCTTTCCATCATCGTCACCGTCCTGCTGGCCGGTTTCGGGATCGTCGTCGGCCTGCTGTCGGGATCCTTTTCCATCGTCTTCGACGGCGTCTACTCGCTGGCCGATGCGAGCATGAGCGGCCTGGCGCTGATGGTGGCGACGCTGATCCGCCGCCATACCACCGAAGGCGATGCCAGCCGGCGGCTGGCCGAGCGCTTCAACATGGGCTTCTGGCACCTGGAACCGATGGTGCTGGCGCTCAACGGCACGCTGTTGTGCGGCGTGACGCTGTACGCCCTGATCAACGCCGTCGGCCGGTTGCTCACCGGCGGCCATGCGCTGGAGTTCGGCTTCGCCATCCTTTACGCGGCGGTCGCCACGCTGGTCTGTTTCTCCCTGGCGGCGGTGCAGTTCCGCGCCAACAAGCGCATCGGCTCGGACTTCGTCGCCCTCGACGCCAAGTCCTGGGTGATGTCCGGCAGCATCTCCCTGGCCTTGCTGATCGCTTTCCTGGTGGGCGACCTCGCCAGCGTGAGCGGGTACGCGCAGATCGGGCCCTACGTCGACCCCGCGGTGCTGGCGCTGATCTGCGTGGTGATCCTGCCGATTCCCTTCCTGACCATTCGCCAGGCGCTCAAGGAAATCCTCCTCATCACCCCGCCCGAGCTCAAGCAGCACGTCGATGAGGTGGCTGCGGAGGTGGTCGCGCAGCATGGCTTCACGGGGTACCAGGCCTATGTCGCCAAGGTCGGCCGGGCGCAGCAGATCGAGCTGTATTTCATCGTGCCGCCGAATTGGCCGGCGCAGACCCTGGCCGAGTGGGACAGGCTGCGCGACGAGATCGGCGAGGCCATCGGCGACGAAGGCCCCAATCGCTGGCTGACCATCGCCTTCACCACCGACCCGCTCTGGACGCGGTAAACAGCGGTCGAAACGCTGCTCGTCGCGATCAGGCGCCGAGCAGTCCTTCCTGGCCATAGAGGGTAGGGCGGCGGTCCTGGTGCAGATGGTTGTGGCGGCTGATGCGCTTGTTCCGCGCCTGGGCCAGGTCCAGCGTGGCGAGCAGTATCTGCTCGCCACCTTCTGCCGGGCCGGCCTGCGGGAAGCCGTCGGCGTCGACTATCACCGAGCCCTGCACCCAGTCCACGCCGCGCTCGTGACCGTGGCGGTCGCACGCGGCGATGAACAGGCGGTTCACCGATGCATTGGCCTGCACCCGCACGACTTCCGCCGCGCGCTCCTGATCGGGGCGAGGACCCCACGGCCAGTTCACCGGGGCGCACAGCAGCTCTGCACCGGCTAGGGCGGGCAGACGTACCCATTCGGGAAATTCCAGGTCGTAGCAGATCATCACCGCGATCATTCCGAAGGCGGTCTCCACCACCGGCGGCGCTTCGCTGCCGGGGGTGAAGATGGCGTTTTCGCCATCCCACAGGTGGGCCTTGCGATAAACCGTACGCAAGCCGCGGGCATCCACCAGGGCAGCACTGTTGGCTACCCGCTCGCCGTCCAGGCGCTCGCAGAAGCCAGCCACGATGACCACGTCCAGTTCGCTGGCCAGTCTTTGCCAGAGCTGCAGCGTCGGGCCGTCCTGCGCTTCGGACAGGGCGAGTGCTTCGGCGCGGTCTGCGAAGACGTAGCCGCTCTGCGCGAGCTCCGGCAGGACGATCACCTGAGCGCCGCGCAGAGCGGCGTTGCGGATCGCACGCTCGGCGAGGCGGCGGTTGTGGCTCGGGTCACCGACGACGGGCGCCAGTTGGCAGCAGGCCACGGTGACCGGTTTCGAAGCAATCATGGCTGGGGTTCCTGCAGGCGTCATGGTTGAGGGCCGTCGCTCGTGCGGGCCGCGCGAAGAATGTCGGCTTCGCCGATGGCATCGATGACGCGGCGTTCGGCCTGCAGATCCAGCGAGCGGCTGAGCATGAAATAGGTCAGGCCCGATACCAGCAGGCCGACCAGCCAGGCGATATCCACGCCATCGAGCATCCGTGCGATGGGGCCGACGAACACTTCTTTGCCGGCCGCAGCGTCGTAGATGTAGAAGAACGGAATCATGCAGACGAAGCCCACGACATAAGCCAGGATGCCGCGCATCTGCCAGGCGCCGTAGATGCCGGCGGGCGTGAAGAAATGCGGGATGGCGTAACGGCCCTTGCGCACGCCGAAGTAGTCCACCAGGTTCACTGCGGTCCAGGGCACCAGGAAGTAGAGCATCAGCACCAGGAAGGTATTGAGGATGGAAATGCCGTTGCCGCGGATCGAGATCACGCAGGCCAGCAGCACCAGGGTAATGGCCAGGATCGACAGGACGCGGGCGCGCGGGGTGGGGCTGATACGCCGCACGGAATCGACTCCGGTGAGCAGCGTCAGCATGGCGCTGTAGGTGTTCAGCGCGATCACCGGCAGGAAGCCCGCCACCGATACCAGCACCAGTACATGGCCGAGGCCCGGCAGCAATGAAGAACCGACCCGATCCAGCGCCACCAGGGCGTCGGAGGCCTGCAGCAACTGCGCCAGCCAGGCGCCGAGACCGATCATCCAGGCACCCGACAGCGACGCGCCGAGAAATACCGCCGCGATCAGCTTGGCGCGGCTGGTGTTCCTGGGCAGATACCGCGAGTAATCCGATACGTAGGGCGCATAGGAAATGTTGTAGCTGGCGGCGATGGCGAACTGCGTGGCGAAGGCCACCCAGTGGAAGCCCAGCGGGCTCTCCGGCGCCGCCGGCAGGTCAGCCTGGCCTGCGCCGAATATCAGCGCCACCGTGACCAGCGAGTAGAGCGGCAGGGTCAGCATCAACGCCCATTTGAAGGCTTTGTGCATCAGGTCGTGGCCGTAGATCGACAGCAGGGCGCCCACGGCGATCACCGTGCAGGCGACCGGCAGCGGCTCCAGGCCGAAGACGTTGTGCAGGCCATCCATGATCAGCGAGACGTTGACCACGTTGAAGCCGACGAAGACGAAGAGGGTGGCCAGCAAGGCGAGCACGACGCCGCGATAACCGAACTGGGCGCGCGACTGGATCATCTGCGGCAGGCCCATCTCCGGCCCCTGGGAGCCGTGGAAGGCCATGAACAGGGTGCCGAACATGATCCCCAGCGCGCCGGCGAGGGTCGTCCACAAGGCGGAGAGGCCCAGGCTGGGGCCGACGAAGCCGATGGAAATGGTGAAGAAGTGGAAATTGCCCAGGAACCAGAAGGGGCCCTGGCTGGAGAGCCGGGCGTGGCGTTCGGATTCGGGAATGTAGTCGATGGAGTGGCCTTCGATGGCCAGCCCGGTGCCGGCATCGGCAGTGTGGGCGGTATGGCTGGACCCGGACATGGGAACGCTCCTGCTCAAGGCAATATTGTTTTTGTGAAGGATCGGCACCGCCACTTACATTGGGCGAACATCTATGCTGCGCTACGTCCTGACGCCTCGGCGAGGCGCGGCCGCGCTGCATCCGATGTTTCCCTGCAGCCCTTGTGGCATAGGTCCCTCGCGTTCCATGAGGGTGCATAATGGTGCCGTCGCAGGCAGAATCTAGGCCTGCTCGAGGCGCCGTAAAATACGGCGCTTGCACTGTTCACATAGATTCAATTCTATTTAATCCGCTCGGGGTGGGAGATGCTGGGAAACGTATCGGAACTGGACATCCGCCTGATCCGCGTCTTTCTCGCAGTGGTCGAGGCGGGCGGCATCTCCGCGGCGCAGGGAACGCTCAATACCACCCAGCCGACCATCAGCGCACAGTTGGCCTCGCTGGAAACCCGCCTGGGTTTCCGGCTCTGCCAGCGCGGCCGCGGCGGGTTCGCCCTGACCCCCAAGGGCGCCCAGTTTCTCGAGGCCGCCCGGCGCCTGCTGGCGGCGGCCGAGGGGTTCCGGCTGGAAGTGCAGCAGATCAACCGCACCCTGAGCGGTACCCTCAACATCGGCCTTCTCGGGCAACTGGAACCGCAGGCGAACAAGCAGATCGCGCTCGCCGTCGCGCGGCTGCGCGCCCGTCACCAGGGCCTGTGCTTCCAGTTCACCGAACTGTCCTCGAGCTTTCTCGAAGAGAAACTCATCAATGGCCATCTCGACCTGGCGATCGGCTATTTCTGGCGGCGCCTGGACACCCTGGATTACCTGCCGCTGTTTCGGGAAACGCAGATTGCCTATTGCGGCGCTTCCCACCCTCTGTACGGGCAGGCCGGCGGGCTGGGCCACGACGATGTGGCCGATCATGAGTGGGTCTGGCCCAGCCATCCGCTCCCGGAAATGCCGGCACCCACGGCACTGGAACGGCTCACGGCGCTGACCGACAGCATGGACGGCGCCGCGCTGCTCATCCTGTCCGGGCAGCACCTGGGCTTCCTGCCCGAGCACTATGCGGCACGGCACGTCGAGCAGCAGCAACTGTGCGCGTTGAATCCGGGGCTCCTGCGTTATGAAGTGGATTTCCAGGCGGCCACGCGCCGCTCATCCCGCCCGGGTGAACTGGTCAGCGCGTTCCTGGAAGAATTGGTGGAGGTGTTCGGTGTGCAGCAGGCAACGAGTCACTGATGCCCGTTCCTCGCATCGCCTGGGAGGCTGATCCCGGGAGGTCCGAGTGAACGGGCGAAGGTGACGCAACCGCAGGCGGGCCTTTCGGTTTGCCCCTCAGGGTGAAGCCGCCTCTTCCAGGGTCATGACAAGGCTCGTCGTCCTGCCATCGGCGGTTCGTGCAAGGCTTGCATCCAGCCGTCCGGCGAGCAGTTCCGCCGTTCGCCACAGGATGATCGAGCCTTTCGCGCGCGGCGGTTCATCGGTCAGGGTCAGCTGGTATTCGACCATCCCGCTGCTGTTGTGCCTTTGCACCAGGGTCGCTTCGCTGGCGGGGCCGACCAGTTGCGAAAGCGCTTCAAGCAACTCGCGGTACACGGGCCCATCCAGCCAGCAATGCGCCGCGGCGGCTCCGCTGATGGACAGCTCGACGCCATGGCGCTTCAGCTCTTCCAGGGTGATTGCCCCTACATCGCAGGGTTCCTCGGCGCTTGGGCGCTTGTCCTGCGCGACGTCCGCCAGGCGATGCAGCCGAGCCACCAGTTGATCGAGCTCCACCAGTCCCTCATCGCCTACCCGCAGGCGAGTGCTGGCCAGGGCGCCGTGGAGTTCCAGCAGGATCAGCTCGAACAGCTCCATCCTGGCTTCGCTGGCGAGCCGGGTCCGACGACGCTCCTCGCGCAGCGACTGCATGATCCGCGCCTGATGCGTCAGGTCACGGACGCCGCCCACCATGCCGAGCATTCTTCCCTGGTCGTCCCGGTAGGGCATGCCCCACAGGTGCAGCACCCTTTCGCTGCCGTGGACACTGGTGGTGTGCTCCAGGCTGCACGGTTGTTCCGCCGCCACCAGTTCGGCGTACCTGGCCTCGAGGCGCTGGCGCTGCTCGGGGTCGAACCACACCGCGCCCTGGATATCCTGTCCCGCCACGTCTTCGGCAGTGACCTGGTAGAACTCGAGGAACGCTCGATTGCACAGCAGCAGGCGCCCGTCCCGATCGCGCAGGAACATCGGATGCCCGACGGCATCGAGCATGGCCTGCAGCCTGTCGATATGGGCGCGCCACTGTTGCGGTACGTCCTGGCTGACGTAACCGTCGTCGATGGCGGACCGGCCCAGCCCGTGACGCCGCGCCACTTCCACCAGTTCCAGTCGGGACGTCAGCCGGAGCTTTTCCTGCAAATGGCTTTTATGGGTGCTCACGGTCTTGAAGCTGATCGAGAGGATGTCCGCGATCGCCTGGTTGGTCTTGCCTTCGCCTATCAACTGCAACACGGACAGCTCGCGCGGCGAAAGCACGGACAGCTCATCGCCCTCCACGGCGGCATGCGGCAGGGCAGGGTAGTGATTGCGCCCGTTGAGCACGCTGCGAATGGAGGAGCGGAGCACGTCCAGGTCCTCGCTCTTGCTCACGAAACCGTTCACCCCGGCCTTCAGGCATAGCGGGGCGAAGTGCTCGGCATTCAGGGCGGTGTAGACCAGCAGGCGGCTGCCCGGGCTGTGCGCCTTGATGCGATCGATCAGGTCCAGGCCGCTCTTGCCGGGCATCGACAGCCCGAGAATGACCAGGTCGGGGTGCGTCTGGCGAATCCGCTGCAGGCCGACCTGGCCATCGCCGACGCTATCGATGACCTCATGGCCCATCTGTCCGAGTTCCATTCGCAGGTACTCGCGGATGGCCGGCAATGCTTCCAGGAGAAAGACCCTGGCCATGTGCGCCTCCTTCGTACACGACAGGCATAGCCTAGACGAAATCCGAATCTGACAAGCTCCGATGCCTCGATAAGGCAGCTCCGACAGACCTCCGGCCCCGTGCGGCAAAGACTGATGGCAGATCCATTCTGATGGAGGTCATCATGAAAACGCACCGTTCTTCCCTCTTCCTCGAACGCATGAGGAAGAACCGCCTGGCCCATGCCATCGGCATGGCCATGGCAGCCATTTTTTCGCTGAAGGTTGCCGAGGCGGAAGCTGAAGACGCCGTCGTCGTTGCGGATGCCGACGACCTGAAACATCCCTCGGCGGCGGCTCTCGATATCGGACCGCAGCCGCTGATGGCGCAGGGCGATGAGATCGGCGAAATCGTACCCGGCATCCCCGGACGGGTGATCAACGAGTCTCAAACTATCCGCGGCGAAACGCTAACCGGCGCCTACTACGTGGAAGGTGGCGCCAGCGTCACCTTCCAGGATTCGACCATTGATGGGCGCCTGGGCATCGGTTCCTACAGCTATTCCCCTGACAGTCACCAGGAGGTGACGACGATCAACACCGAACTGCGCGGCTTCCAGCCCATCGTGATGGGTAATAGCGACAAGCTGACCATGCTTGACAGTACCGTCGATGCAGGAAATATCGGGATTCTGGTCATCAGCGGCGGAACGGCTGAACAGCCCGCGACGCTGGACCTGAACCAGACCACCGTGACGGTCGAGGCTACCGATAGCGCAAACGGCTCTGGCGCTCGCGGACTGGGACTGCAGGGCTTTTGGCGCTCCGACTGGATGCCGGAGCAAGCTCCCAACATCGTTGCCAACGTGAAGAACAGCACCATCGTCACCCACAACGGTGAAGTAGGCCCCGAGCACGTCGAAGGCGAAAGCTGGGGCGTCTATCAAGTCGGCAACTCCGAACTCAACCTGCAAAACAGCGAAATTCGTGCGACCGGCGCAGTCGCGGGCAACGCTATCGGCGCCTTGATGATGGGAGACGCCACGCTCAACGCCCTGGGCTCCACGATCGAAGGCCAGGGAAATGGCGTGCAGGTCAAGTACCGGAACACGGAATATCCCGATGCGGCCCGGTTGTCAGTCGACGGCAGCCAGGTCACCGGCCAGGAGGATGCCGGCGTCCTGGTGGCCGACTATGGCCTGGCAGAAATCGAGCTGCGCAACGGCGGTTCCATCACCGGTGGGAACGGTAATGCCCTGGAGATCACGGCGGGTGGCGCCGCCAGCCTGACGGTGGACGCCAGCCACCTGCAAGGCAACATCGCCAGCGATCGAGCGACCAAGGACGGATGGAGCGCCATTAATGAAAGTGGCCAGATGGAAGCTGTTTCGCTGACCAGCCGCGCCGACGTCACCCTGCAGAACAACGCCCAGTGGACCGGCGCCGCCATCAATGTCGACGATGTGAATCTCGATGCGACCAGCCAATGGCAGGTGACCGGCGATTCCAATGTCGGGCAACTGGCGACCCAGGGCACGGTCGCGTTCCAGCCGGGCAATGGCTACAAGACGCTGACGGTCGAGGGCGATCTCAGCGGGCAGGGCCAGTTCGCCATGAATACCGATATCGCCGGGCGCCAGGGCGACCTGCTGGTGGTGCAGGGTACCGCCAGCGGCGAGCACCAACTGGCCATCGAGGACAGCGGCAAGCAGCCCGATCACCTGGATGCCCTGAAGGTGGTGGACACCCAGGGCGGGCCGGCCAGCTTCAACCTCAAGGGCGGCCATGTGGACGCAGGCGCCTACCGTTACAACCTGACCCAGAGTGCCGACGACTGGTACCTGGCCTACCGCGACATCGTACCGACCGATCCCGTCGATCCGCTGGTGCCGGTCGATCCCAATGACCCGGACGATCCGGTGAACCCCGTCGATCCGGTTCATCCCGCGCTTCCCGATCCGCGTCCGCAGGACCTGTCCAAGGGCGCCAATGCGGCCCTGGGCATGCAGAGCGCTACCAGCCAGCTGTTCAACGCCGAGATGGACAGCCTCAACCAGCGCCTTGGCGATATTCGCGGCGAGAAAGGCGAGGGCGGCCTCTGGGTTCGCGGCCTGGGCAAACGGCTCGAGGTCGACAGCGGCAAGAGCCGTGAATTTGACCAGGACATCCAGGGCGTACAGATCGGCGCCGACAAGGCCATCCCCCTGGCCAGCGGGAAACTGCACCTCGGCGGCATGGTCGGCGCAAGCAAGGCCGACATGGACTTCGGCGAAGGCGCCAAGGGCAAGGTCGACGCCACCAGCGTAGGTGCCTATGGCACGTACCTGAACGAGAACGGCTGGTATGTCGATGGCGTTGCGAAGATCCAGAACTTCGACGCCGACGTGAAGATGCCCAACAACCTCGGCCATTCGGTCAAGGGCGACTACTCGGGCAAGGGCGTGGGTGTGAGTGTCGAGGCCGGCAAGCACATCAGGCTGGAGAACGGCTGGTTCGTCGAGCCGCAGGCGCAGCTCAGTGCATCGCGCGTGGATGGCCCCGACTACAAGTCCAGCGATGGCATGAAGGTCGATGGCGACGCCATGGACAGCCTGCAGGGGCGGGTAGGGGCGCGCTTCGGCAAGTTCATCCCGCTGGACCAGGGCCGCAGCCTGCAGCCCTTCGTGAAGATCAACCAGATCCACGAGTTCAAGGGCAAGGCGGACGTGGAGATCAACGACGCGGTCACCCTCGACAACGCGCTGCCGGGTTCGCGGACCGAGCTTGGCGTCGGCGCCCAGCTGAACCTCGGCGAGAAGCACAAGGTGTACGTCGAGGCCGAAGCGGCCAAGGGCGACAAGGTCGAGCAGCCCGTGGGCGTCAACATCGGCTACCGCTACGACTGGTAGTTCCCGTCGCCTCCATCCGGCCAGGCCCACCCTGGCATTCGAATCTCTCGACAACCCGGGCAGCCCGAGCTGCCCATCGAGGTGAGCCATGCCCAACAGGAACTTCCAGGTGCTGCGCGCCATCCGCAGCGCTTCGTACAACGACGACCTTGCCGCCGAGCTGCTGCTCGAACTCGCCCGCCTGGCGCCCGATGCGCAGCTGGCGCTGCGGGTCCTGCGGATGGTCCGGCAGATTCAGGAAGACTCGCGCGCACTCGAAGGCATCCATGCCGCCATAGCCGGCGGCCAGGTGTCGCTCTGCCGCGTCGCTGCCCAGTACCGGACCCCCAACTGCTTCGTCTGATTCCTCCGCCACAGGAGGTGGCTGCCATGTCCCACTCGTTTCCCTGCAAAGCGCCTGGCCTGCTGGCGCTGACGCTGTTGCCGCTGGCCGCCCAGGCCGCCCCGCTGGCGCAAGTATCGCCCTGGCATTTCCCGCTGCGCCTGGCGGTGGCGCTGGTGATCGGGCTGATCGGCCTGTACGCCCTGCGCCACCTGACCATGGCCAACAACCGCCTGTTCGTCCGGCAGTACCAGGACTACGCGCACATCGTCGACGCCGACTGGCCGCTGTTGACGGTACTGGTGCCGGCGCACAACGAGGAGGCGGTGGTCGGCGACTGCCTGGCTGCGCTGCTGCGCGCGGACTACCCGGCCGAGCGCCTGCGCATCGTGCCGGTCAACGACCGCTCCAGCGACCAGACGCGCTTCATCATCGATGCCCTTGCCCTGCGCTGGCCGCAGCGCATCCAGCCGCTCCACCGCAGCGGCGGCATGCCCGGCAAGGCCGCCGCGTTGGCCGAGGCCATGGCGCTGGTGCAGGGCGAGCTGGTGCTGATCTTCGACGCCGACTACCTGCCCGCGCCCGCGCTGCTGAAAAAACTCGTGGCACCCTTCTTCGACCCCGAGGTGGGCTGTGTGATGGGGCGCGTGGTGCCGGTGAACCGTGGCACCAACCTGCTGACCCGCCTGCTCGACCTGGAGCGCACCGGCGGCTACCAGGTCAACCAGCAGGCGCGCATGAACCTCGCCCTGGTGCCCCAGTACGGCGGCACCGTGGGTGGCGTACGAATGCGCGCGCTGCGCGAGGTCGGCGGCTGGAACGTGCACAGCCTCACCGAGGACACCGACCTCACCCTGCGCATGGCGCGGCTGGGCTGGACCACGGCGTACGTCAACGACTGCGAATGCTTCGAGGAGGTCCCGGAAACCTGGCCGGCCCGCGTGCGGCAGATATCGCGCTGGGCCGAAGGTCACAACACGGTGATGGTCGGCCATCTGGCCGGGCTGCTGCGCAGCCCCAGCCTGGGCTGGCGGCGCAAGCTCGACGGCGCGCTGCTGCTGGGCGTCTATCTGATGGCGCCGGTGCTGTTGCTGGGATGGCTGTGCGTCGCGCTGCTGTACTTCTTCGATCCCGATCCGCTGGGAGCGGGCCTGATGGTGCTGCTGACCCTTGTCGGCTACGGCACGCTGGGCAATTTCGCGGCCTTCTACGAGATCGCCGTCGGTGCGCACCTGGACGGCAATGCCGCGCGCCTGCGCCTGCTGCCGCTCAACTGCCTGGGATTCCTCGTCAGCCTGTTCGCCATCAGCGGGGCCACGGCGCGACAGCTGCTGCGCTACCTGAGCGGCCGGCGCGGCCAGTTGCACTGGATGAAGACCCCGCGTTTCCGCAGGCCACGGCCATGAACGCCCTGCTGCTGGTGCTGTTCGCACTCTGCCTGCTGGGTGCGCCCCTGCTCCCGGCGCTGGCCGAATGGCGGCGCGGCGAGCCGGTTGGCTATCTGCCGCAGGTCCATCCCGTCTCGGCAGCCGACGAGCCGCTGATAGAGCAGGGTATCCATGGCGTTCGCTTCCGTCGCCTGACCGGCGCGCCGCTGCGCTTTGGCCAATCCTGCCAGCCCTTGCCCAGGGCCGGGCTGGCCGTCCTGGCGACGGAACGGCGCCTGGTGGCCGGGGACTTCCGCCTGGAACCCGGCGAGTGCCTGCGCAGCGATCTGGTGGTGCGTGGCGACCTGTTCATCGGCCGTGGCGCGGTGCTCGCCGGGTCGATCAAGGTCGAGGGCGATGCGACGGTCGAGTCCGGCGCACGCATCGCCGGCGCGCTGTTCGCCAACGGCTCGATCCGCTGCGGCGAAGCGGTCTGGCTCGCCGGGCCGGTGGTATCGCGCAGCCGCCTCGAACTGGGCGAGTCCTGTGTCGCCGGGGCCCCCGGCCATCCCACCACCCTCAGCGCGCTGACCATCCAGCTGGGTCTGGGCTGCGAAGTGCACGGCAGCGTCATGGCCGGCTGCGCCGCTCATGCGCCCCAGGTAACCGAAGCTGTCGGGAGGTCGACATGAACATCCCTGTCCTGATCGCGGCGCTCGCCCTGGCCGGCGCGGCAATACCCTGTCTCGCAGAGCCGGCGCGGCCCACCACCATGATCGAGGTCGGCCTGGAGCGCGCGCGCGTCAGTGACGACTATGGCGACTGGATGGGCCGCTACATCCGCGGCACCCATGAAAGCGGCGCGAACGTTTTCTACGGCGAACTGATGCAACGCCACGCGTTTTCCGACCAGGGGGCCTACGCCAGTTTCGGCAATACCCATACCTGGAGCCCGGACTGGTTCAGCAGCGTCTTCATCGGCGGCGGCCAGGATTCCGATCTGTGGCCCAGCCTGCGCCTGGACGCCAGCCTGAGCCGCAAGTGGCTGTCGCGCCGGCAACTGGTGACCAGCGCCGGCGTGTCCTACCTGCGCGCCCATGACGAGCACCGCGACTATGCCCTGACCCTGGGCGGCCAGTACTACTTCGACGGCCCGTGGATCATCGAGGGCGGGGCGCGGCACAACCGCAGCCATCCGGGCAATGTCCAGGCCACCAGCTACTACTCGGCGCTGACCTACGGACGCTATGCCGAGCGCTACCTGGTGATGCGCCTGGACAGCGGACGCGAGGCCTACCAGATGGTGGGCGACAACCCCTCGCTGGTGGATTTCTCCAGCGACGCGGTGAGCCTGACCTGGCGCGAATGGCTGCGCCGGGACTTCGGCTTCAACCTCGCCCTGACCCATTACCAGAACACGGCCTATACCCGCGACGGAGCCTCTTTCGGGCTCTTCGTGGAATTCTGAAGGGAGCGTGCCATGAACCTGCCGATCCGCCTGCCCGATTCGATCACCGACCGCAGCGACCGTGCCTTCCGGCACCTGGACCTCGACGCGCCGACCCTGGTCGCCATGCTGGTTCTGCCGCTGCTCTGCAACCTGCTGCTGTGGATCGGCTATGCCTGGCTGGTCGAAGCCTGGCAGCAAGGCTTCCTGCTGCTCGGCCAGTGGCTGGGGCTGGAGGCCCGCGCGGCGCTGCAGGAGTTCGTCTACCTGGACGGCGCGTTGCGCCTGGCGGCGCCCACCCTGGTGGGGCTGGCGGAAGAGCCGCAGGCGCAGCATTTCCTGCTCAACGTCGGCCTGGCCGGCGTTGCGCTGCTCGGGTCCTGCCTGCTGCGCGGCGCCTGGCTGCCGCTGGGTTACCTGCTGCGCCTGGTGGCGATCCTGTGGGCGGCCTCGCTGGCCTTCTTCCACTGGCTGCCGGGCCGCTTCCCCCACGACAGCGCCGGGCATATCGTCGGTTCGCTGCTGCTGGTCCAGTTGCTGCTCGGCGTGTTGCCCTGGGGGCTTGCGCTGGTCTACTACGTGTTCGATTTCCCGTTCTGGCAGAAAGCCGCCATCAGCATCCTCCTGCTGCTCTGGCTGGCGCTCTTCGCTCCGGTGCAGTACGTGCTGCACGCCCTGGCCCTGCAGCACGGCTCGTTGATCGTGATGCCGGTGCTGTATGTGTTCGCCGGCCTGTCGCTGGAAGTTCTCCTGGCCGTGGCGTTCTACGGTTGGGCCATGGGCCTTCCACGCAACGTGGCGCGCCATCCGCAGCCGCATGCGCAGCCGGTCTGACGCTCGCGCTTCAGGCCAATTGCGCCGGCAGTTCGATCTCGACCACGGCGCGATGCTCTTCGTTGCGAAAGCCCACGGCGCCGCCGAAGCTCTCGCAGAGCGCCTTGACGATGGGCAGCCCCAGTCCCCAGCCCTTGGTTTCGCTGCGCGTGGAGATGAAATAGGGCGTGGCGAGGTTGCTCAGCACCTCCGCGGGGAAGCTGCCGGCGTTGCTCACGTTCAGGCGTATGCTCTCGCCTGCCCGCGCCAGGGCTATGCGTATCGGCTGCTGCGCCACGCCGTGCTTGGCCGCATTACCCACCAGGTTCTCGAGGATGCGCAGGAAAGCCGTGGTATCCCAGACCACCTCGCCCAGCGCGCCCTCCAGTTCCAGTGCCAGCGGATTGGATACCTGCAGCCCCAGGGTGCCGATCGAGTCCTGCATCCAGGCCGCCAGGTCGATCCGCTCGCCGCTCAGCTTGATACCGCCGCCGATGCTGACGTGGGAGATGTCCAGCAGGTTGGCCACCATGCTGTCCACGCGGCGCAGGTTGTCCTCGACTATCTTCAGCAGCTCGTCGGTACGCCGGGTCGGGCTGCGCAGCATGAGCCCGGTGGCCATGGTGGCGGCAGCGAGCGGGGAGCGCAGGTCATGGCTGAACGAACGCATGAAGCGCTCGAGCATGATCTTTTCCTTGCCGATCTGCTCGGTGCGGGCCTCCGCCCAGTCGCGCTGGCGCTCCACCCGTTGCAGCCGCGTGTTGCTCTTCATCAGGCTGCCGATGGTGGCGATCAGCTCGTCGGGGTTGATCGGATGGGTGAGGTAGGCGCGGGCGCCGACGTTCAGGCCGGTGGCCTTGTCCTTGCCGCTGACGAAGGTCGCCGAGATGTTGATGATCGCCGGCAGACGTTTCGGCCCGAGGCGGCGCTCGGCCTTCTGGATCAGCTCGAAGCCGGTCATGTCCGGCAGGTTGATGTCGAGGATGACCACGTCCACGCCCTGCAGGATCAGTTCCAGCCCCTCGGCACCGGTGGCCGCTTCCAGCACCTGGTACTGGGAGCCGTCGGCGACGATCTTGCGCAGGATGTAGCGGTTGGCCTCCAGGTCGTCGATGACCAGGACCCTCTTAGCGCCCATGCTGTTGCTCCTCCATCAGCCGCGACACCTCGCGCAGCACCTGCTCGCCATAATCCGCCGCGGACTTCTGCACGATGGCCCGGGAATGGCGCGCCAGGTGCTGGCGAGTCGAGTCGTCCAGCGGCTTGGCGGTGTTGATCACGACTCGCGAATGCATGCCCCAGTCCATGTTCTCCAGCAGGTCCTCGCCGGCGATGTCCGGCAGGTCGAGGTCGAGGAAGATCAGGTCCGGACGCACCTCGTAGAGCATCTCGATGCTCGCCGCGCCGTTCTTCGCCTCGTGGATCGAGGCCTGGTAAGGGCGCAGCAACGAGGCCAGCAGGTAGCGATCCGCCTCGCTGTCGTCCACCACCAGGATGCTGACGCCGCTGAGATCGACCGCCGGCACCTCGACGGGCGCCTCGTCATGGCGGCGGCGGATGCGCAGCAGGAAGCGGCTGCCGCGCCCAGGACTGCTGTCCAGCGTGATGGCGCCGTGCAGCAGGCTGGCCAGGCGTTGCGCCAGCGGCAGGCCCAGGCCGGTGCCCTGCACCTTGCCCAGCTCGGGAGTGCGGATGCGCGAGAATTCCTCGAAGACCCGCCCCTGGTTTTCCTCGGCGATACCGATGCCGGTGTCCTCGACCAGGAACTCCACCGTGTCGTCGTCGGGCAGGTAGGTGCGCACGCTGATGCGGCCTTCCAGGGTGTACTTGAAGGCGTTGTCGATGAGGTTGCGCATGGCCTGGAACAACAGGTGCCGGTCGGTCTGCAGCAGGACGTCGTTCGCCGGGACCGCCACCTCCCACCGCAGACTGGGATAGCGCAGCGCGATGGCGCTGGCGCACTGGCGCAACTGCTCGGTGAACTCCGCCAGGGTGAAGCGCGTGGGCGCGATCTCGCTGCGGCCGGATTCGGCCTTGGACAGGTCCAGCAGTTCGTTGACCAGGGCGGACAGCTCGGCGGCGGCTTCGCTGATGAAGGCCACCTGGCGCTGCTGCTCGGGGTTGAGCGGCCCGTCGTGGCCGTTGAGCAGCAGCTTGCTGATGTTCTCGACGATATTGATCGGCGTGCGGATCTCGTGGGTCATGTTGGCGAAGAAGCGGCTTTTCGATGCGCTCGCCTCGCGGACTTCCTCGTTGGCCTTCTCCAGCTCCGAATACAGCGCGACGACGCCCTTGTTGGTGTTCTCCAGCTCCAGGTTGATCGCTTCGAGCTCGAGCTGCTTGTTCTGCAGCTCGGCGGTAGTCAGCAGCAGTTCGCTGCCGCTCAGTTGCAGTTCGACGAAGGGATCGGCCGCGCCGTTGTGCTGCAGTTGCAGGCGGATGGCCTGGACCTGGTCCGGACCGGGAGCGGCGCGGTAGCCCGGAATGTACTTGCAGGCCCGTATCCGCGTGCCCTCTGGCGAGGTGCGGATGTCGAACTCGTCCATCAGCCGCTGCGCGCCGCGCAGGCCCAGGCCCATGCCGGTGTGGGAGACGTAGCTGCCTTCGAGGATGCGCTCGACGTCCACTATCCCGGGGCCCTCGTCCCAGGCTTCCACACAGAAGCGCTCCAGCAGGCCGCCGGGGCTGCTGGCGATGTCGAAATGAAACAGGCCGCCGCCGGCGTACTGGTAGGTGTTGCGCGCCAGCTCGGAAACCGCCGTGGCGAAGCGGATCTGCTCCAGGTTCGGCAATTCCAGCCAGGCGGCGATCTGCCGCGCGCTCTGGCGGCAGGTGACCACGTCGATCTCCTCGCGGATGCGAACGGTGGCGATGCGAAGATTGTCAGGCATGTTGATGAGTGTCAGGCATGTTTGAGAACCACCAGGGTTGCGTCGTCGTTGTGCCGGCGAAAGTCACGGTGCAGCACGCCGGCAATGACCGCGGGGTGACGCGTGGCCAGGCCCGGATAGGCGCCCAGGTTGAAGCGGGTGCCGATCCCGTCGGAGGCCATCAGCAGGACGGTGGACGGCGACCAGGGATAGCTGAAGCTCTTGATCCGGCCGATCCGGTAGCCCACCGTGCCGTTGCCGGAGACCATGCTGCGGCTGCGCCCGTCGTCCAGCACGCCGAGGATGTTGCCCATGGCGCAGAAGCGCACCTTCGACTGCTGCGGCAATACTTCGGCCAGCGCCACGGCGCCGCCGCGGGTCGAAGCGAGCGCATGGTGCATACGTTCGAGCAGCGTTTCCTGTGGCAGGTTCAGATCATGTTGCAGGAAGATTTCCCGCGCCCGCGAACTGGCCAGGCTGGCCGCGTGGCCGTGGCCCAGGCCGTCGCAGACCATCAGCCGGTGGCCCTTGCAGGCCCAGGAGTCGCCGCAGCTTTCCTCGCCGGGGTAGGGCGTGCTGAGGCCGGCGACCGTCAGCGGGGCGCTGGGGGGCTGCAGATCGAAACCGGCGAAGACCACGGTGCCCTGGCCGGGCTGCGAGTAGAGGTCGAAGGTGTCGGCCAGGCGCTTGATGGCGCCAAGGCCCGCGCCCATGGTGCCGGCCGTGGAGAAGCTGTCGCTCAGGCAGCGCGCCACGTCCTGCATGCCCGGCCCGCGATCCACCGCGAGCAGTTGCAGGCAGCGCTCGTTCTGGAAATACAGCATTTCGCCGCCGTGGGCGTGCAGCACCAGGTTGCGCGCCATTTCCTGGATCACCAGGGTCAGGCGATCCAGCAGCGGCTGCCCGACGCCGGCGTCGCGCGCGAGGTTGACCGCCGCGCGGCGCGCGGCGTCGACGTGGGCGGTATGGGATACCGCCAGGTTGAACTGCAGGGCTGCGTCGTTCATTTCCATTTCCAGAGTTCGATGGTCGTGCCTGTCCCTGGCGCGCTCTGGATGGCGAACTGATCCACCAGCCGGCGCGACCCGCTCAACCCAAGGCCGAGGCCATTGCCGGTGGTGTAGCCGTCCACCAGCGCCTGGTCGATGTCGGCGATGCCCGGGCCCTGGTCGCTGATCACCAGATGCACGGCCGCGCGGCCTTCGCGCTGGGTGATTTCCAGCAGGCACTCGCCGCCGCCGCCGTAGAGCAGGGCGTTGCGCGCGATTTCACTGGCCGCGGTGACGATCTTGGTCTGCGACACCAGGCCCAGGCGTACTTCCTCGGCGGCTTTGCGGACCTTCTGGCGGATCACCACGATGTCAGTTTCCTGTTTCAGTGGGAGCGTTTGTGTCGTCGTCACTCTCCGGCCCCCCGTCGTCCGCCTCGTCATCCAGGCTGCTTTCCAGCCAGCGCATGCCTTTCTCGATGTTGAGCGCCGTGGCGATGCCTTCCAGCGACAGGCCCAGTTCGACCAGGGTGATGGCCACCGCCGGCTGCATGCCGACCACGATCACCTTGGCATCGAGAATGCGCGACACGTTGGCGATGTGGGAGAGCATCCGGCCGATGAAGGAGTCGACGATTTCCAGCGCCGAGATGTCGATCAGCACGCCGCGCGCCTTGTGGCGGACGATCTGTTCGGTGAGGTCTTCCTGCAGGTCCATGGCCAGCTGGTCGTGCATGTCCACCTGGATGCTGAGCAGCAGGTACCTGCCCATCTTGAGAATCGGGATGCGATCTACCATGGCGATATCCTCAGCGAGCCCTGTCCGCGTGGGTGATGCGCACGCCCAGCTGCTTGAGGGCCAGCTTGAAGGCATCGGCCAGCGAGGCCTTGGTCACCACCTCGCCCAGCTCCACGCCCAGGTGCACGATGGTGGCGGCGATCTGCGGGCGGATGCCGCTGATGATGCACTTGGCGCCCATCAGCTTGGCCGCGGTGATGGTCTTGAGCAGGTGCTGCGCGACCATGGTGTCCACCGTCGGCACGCCGGTGATGTCGATGATCGCCAGGTCCGACTCGGTCTCGACGATCTTCTGCAGCAGCGACTCCATGACGATCTGCGTGCGGTTGCTGTCCAACGCGCCGATCAGCGGCACCGCCAGCACGCCGTCCCACAGCTCCACCACCGGCGTCGACAGTTCCAGCAGGCTTTCCTGCTGCTCGCGGATCACCGCCTCACGGCCGGTCATGTAGTACTCCAGGCTGAACAGGCCGAGCTGGTCGATCAGCTTGCTGATCTGCCAGACCGACTCGATGGTGGCGCCGGGCTGCTTCTGCAGCAGCGAGAACAGCGGCTCCTTGAGCGAAAAGATGAAGGTGGCGGTTTCCGAGGGGCTGAAGCCTTGCCGGGCCTGGGCCACGGAAAGGCGTTCGAGCTGCGACTTGAGCGGCTTCCAGGCCGGCGACTCGAAGTCCGCTACGCCCTGGGCCAGCGCCATGGTGAAGGCCTTGAGCAGATCCTGGGAGTTCTGCTGGACCGCGCGCTCGTCGATCAGGTCCAGCCGCAGCCCTACTGCCCGCTGCGCTTCCAGCCAGTCGGCGAGGAGCTGCTGTTCGTTCTGTTTGAAGAGTTCTGCAAGCGAAGTGTCGAGCATGGTCGGCTTCCCGGTTGTGTGAATGGGCGAAACGGCATGGCGGAACCGACCCGGGAAAAAACCCTGTAGTTCAGATTATTTGCACGAAAGTGCTGAAATCATTTGCTCCGACGCGCCGCTGGAACCTCCCAGATGCCGCCGTCGCCGACGACGAAAACCCGTTCGTTTTCGTCGATTTCCCAGGTCATGGCCCCGGTGAAACTGCCGAAGGAGGGCAGCAGGCTCAGCCCCTCACCGATCACGAAGCAGGGCAGGCGCACCTGTTGCCGGCCACGCCCCCGCAGCACGTAGGCCGGGTGCAGGTGACCGGCCAGCACATGCCGGCCCGGACAGGGGGCCGGTTCGTGCTGCAGCGCGAAGGGGCCGAGCAGCAACGGCTCGGCGACCACCTCGATATTCCATTCGGCGGGCGGGTCGCCGGCGCGCTTGTCATGGTTGCCGCGCACCAGCGTGACGGACAGCGCCGCATGCCGCTCGCGCCAATCTGCCAGCGCTTCCAGGGTGCGGGCGGTGCGGGCCTCGCGGCTATGCAGGAAGTCGCCGAGGAAGATCAGCCGCCGGCACGGCAACTGCGCCAGCAGGGCGTCGAGCCGCTGCAGATTGCTGGCGGTGGTTCCGCCGGGCACCGGCTGCCCCAGCGCGCGATAGCTCGCCGCCTTGCCGAAGTGGATGTCGGCGACCATCAGCACCTGTTCTGCGGGCCACCACAGGGCCTTTTCCGCCAGCAGCCAGAGCTCGCTGCCGGCCACCTGCACGGCCTGATGGGACGGATGCGGATGGCTCATCGGTCAGGGCGCTGCTTCGGTGGACGCGGGCGGCCGTCCTTGGTTTGCCGGGGCCGCCGCGGGCGGGGCGTGCGCTGGTCGCTTTCGACGCTGACCGGCAAGGCCGGGTCGGCTGCGTAAGCGCCGGGACCCGCGGCCTGCTCCAGGTCGGCGACCATGCGCCGGATGCGGTCGGCGAGCTTCTCCGAGGTCAGGCTTTCGCGGAAACGCTCCACCAGCAGCGGAAAGGCGAAAGGCGTGGCGCGCTGGATCGGCCGCAGGTCCAGCCGCAGCGAGCGCATGCGCTGCAGGGTCTGTTGCAGGCGCTGCACGTCCAGCTCCTGGCGCAGCACCTCCTGCCGGGCCTGCATCAGCAGCAGGTTGTCCGGGTCGTACTGCCTGAACACGTCGAAGAACAGCCCGCTGGACGCCTGCAACTGGCGCGCACTCTTCGGCGCACCGGGGTAGCCGGTGAAGACCAGGCCGGCGATCCGCGCAATCTCGCGAAAGCGCCGCCGCGCCAGCTCGCCCGCATTCAGGCTGGCCAGCACTTCGGGCAGCAGGTCGGCGCTGTCGAACAGCGCCGGTGTCAGTGCCGCGGCGAAATCCACGGGGCTGGCGCTGAGCAGTTCCAGGCCGTAGTCGTTGACCGCGAGGGAGAAGCTCAGCGGCGCATGCCGCGCCAGCCGCCAGGCCAGCAGGCTGGCGAGGCCCAGGTGCACCGAGCGTCCGGCGAAGGGGTAGAGGAACAGGTGCCAGCCTTCGCGGGACTTCAGCGTTTCCGCCAGCAGGGTGGCCTTGCCGGGCAGGGCCGACCAGGCTTTCTGGGTGTCCAGCAGCGGCCGCAGCAGGCGCATTTCCGGACCGGAGAATTGCTCCTGGTCCGCCGCATCCAGCTTGTCCAGCATGGCGTCGGCCAGCTCGCCGGAGAGCGGCATGCGCCCGCCATTCCAGCGTGGAATGGCAGCCTTGCGGGCGGTGGCGCGGCGCACGTAGACGGTCATGTTGTCCACTTCCACCAGCTCCAGGGTGCGGCCGGCGAAGAGGAAACTGTCGCCGGGGCGCAGGCGGGCGATGAAGCCTTCCTCGATGCTGCCCAGGGAGCCGGCATTGTTCCTGCCCCAGAACTTCACCGTCAGGCTGGCATCGCTGACGATGGTGCCGACGCTCATGCGGTGGCGCCGCGCCAGGCGCGCGTCGGGTACTTGCCAGAGGCCGTCGGCGTCGGGCTCGGCGCGGCGGTAGTCGGGGTAGGCGGTGAGCGAATGACCGCCGTGGCGGATGAATGCCAGCGCCCACTGCCATTCGCCGTCGCCCAGCTCCCGGTAGGACCAGGCGCCGCGAACCTCCTCCAGCATGTCCTGGGCATGGAAGCCTCCGCCCAGCGCCATGCTCACCAGGTGCTGCACCAGCACATCGAGTGGCTTCTCCGGCGCCTGGCGCGCCTCGACCTTGCACTCGGCCACGGCCGTGCGCGCGGCGGCGGCTTCGAGCAACTCCAGGCTGTGGGTCGGCACCAGGGTGGCGCGGGAAGGGCGCCCCGGCGCATGGCCGGATCGCCCCGCACGCTGCATCAGCCGCGCCACGCCCTTGGCCGAGCCGATCTGCAGCACGCGCTCCACCGGCAGGAAGTCCACGCCCAGGTCCAGGCTCGACGTGCAGACCACCGCCTTGAGCTGTCCCTGCTTGAGCGCCACCTCCACCCAGTCGCGCACTTCCCTGGCCAGCGAACCGTGATGCAGGGCGAGCAGGCCGGCCCAGTCCGGGCGGGCTTCGAGCAGCGCCTGGTACCAGGTTTCCGCCTGCGAACGGGTATTGGTGAACACCAGCGTGGTGCTGCTGGCCTCCAGTTCCTCGACCACCTGCGGCAGCATGCGCAGCCCGAGGTGCCCGGCCCAGGGGAAGCGCTCGAGGCCCGGCGGCAGCAGGGTGTCGATGCGCAGGTCCTTGGCGGCCTTGCCCTGCACCAGTCGCCCGGCGGGCATCAGCACCTCGCGCGCATGGGCCAGGTTGCCCAGCGTGGCGGACAACCCCCACACCAGCAGTTGCGGCTGCCAGCGGCGCAGGCGGGCGAGGGCGAGCTGCAATTGCACGCCACGCTTGTTGCCCAGCAGCTCGTGCCACTCGTCCACCACCAGCATGCGCAGATGGGCGAAAGCCTTGCGGGCGTCGGCGCGAGTCAGCAGCAGGGTCAGGCTTTCCGGCGTGGTGATCAGCGCGCTGGGCAGCCGCCGGTCCTGGCGGGCACGTTCGGCGCTGTCGGTGTCGCCGGTGCGCATGCCCACGCTCCAGTCGATCTGCAAGTCGTCCAGCGGCGCCTGCAGGGCGCGCGCGGTATCGGCGGCCAGCGCTCGCATCGGGGTGATCCACAACAGCGTCAGCGGCGCCATGGCGGGTTTGCCTCGGCGCGGTGGGTCACCTGCCGGAGACGCTTGTCGGGCGAAACGGTCGAGCGCGGCGAACCACACCGCGTAGGTCTTGCCGGCGCCAGTGGAGGCGTGCAGCAGCCCCGACTCGTCGTCCTCGACGGCCCGCCAGACCTCGCGCTGGAAGGCGAAGGGTTTCCAGCCCCGATTGGCGAACCATAGCCCGGAGAGACGCTCCCGTCGCGGCATCAGAGCAGCCCCTGCAAGGTGGCCAGGGTGTCGGCTTCCTCCACGGACTTGTCGGTGCGCCAGCGCAGCATGCGCGGAAAGCGCACCGCAACGCCGCTCTTGTGCCGCTTGGACAGCGAGATGCCTTCGAAGCCCAGTTCGAAGACCAGCGTAGGGGTGACGCTGCGCACCGGGCCGAATTTCTCCACGGTGGTCTTGCGGATGATCGCATCGACCTTGCGCATCTCCTCGTCGGTCAGCCCCGAGTAGGCCTTGGCGAAGGGCACCAGCACGCGCTCGCCGGGCGCCGAGTCGTCCCACACGGCGAAGGTGTAGTCGCTGTACAGGCTGGCGCGGCGGCCGTGGCCGCGTTGCGCGTAGATCAGCACGGCGTCGACGCTGAACGGGTCGATCTTCCACTTCCACCACAGGCCCAGGTCGCGGGTGCGACCCACGCCATACAGCGAGTCGCGGCGCTTGAGCATCATGCCCTCGACGCCGAGCCGGCGCGACGCTTCGCGCTGGCGGGCGAGGTCCGCCCAGTCGGCGCCGCTCAGCTGCGGCGAGAGCCGCAGGTGGCTGTCGGCGATCTGGGCGACCAGCAGTTCCAGGCGCTCACGGCGCTCATCCTGGCGGCGATTACGCCAATCCTCGCCGCGCCACTCCAGCAGGTCATAGGCCAGCAGCGCGGCGGGCACGTCCTCCAGCAGCTTCCTGCTCAGGGTCTTGCGACCGATGCGCTGCTGCAGCAGGGCGAAGGGCTGGATGCCGAACTGCGCGTCGCTGCCGGCGGGGGGCTCCTTCCACACCACCAGTTCGCCATCGAGCACCGTGCCGTCGGGCAGGGCGTCGGCCAGCTCGTGCAGTTCGGGGAAGCGTTCGGTGATCAGCTCCTCGCCACGGGACCAGAGCCAGGCCTGACCGTCGCGCTTCACCAGCTGCGCGCGGATGCCATCCCACTTCCATTCCACCAGCCAGTCCTGCGCCGGGCCCAACAGCGCCTCGAAGCGTTCGACCGGTTCCTGCAGCGGATGGGCGAGGAAGAAGGGGTAGGGCTGGCCGCCGCGCTGGGCGTGCTCCTCGCCGGACTCGGGAGCGATCAGCGCCAGGTAGCGCTGCGCCGTCGGGCGGTGCGACAGGTCGGTGTAGCCGACCATGCGCTGTGCCACACGCTTGGCGTCGACGCCGGCCAGGGCGGCGAGCGCGCGGGTGACCAGCAGCTTGGAAACGCCGACGCGGAAGGCGCCGGTGAGCAGCTTGATGCTGACCATCAGGCTTTGCCGGTCCAGGCGCGCCCACAGTGCCTGCAGGCGCTCGCCCAGTTCCTCGGGGGGCAGGCCGCGTAGCGGCAGCAGTTGCTCAAGCCACCACTCCAGGCCTTCTTCGGAGGCCTGCGCGGATTCGGGCAGCAGCAGCGAGATGGTCTCGGCGAGGTCGCCCACGGCTTGGTAGCTTTCCTCGAACAGCCAGTCCGGCAGGCCCGACAGCCGTGTGGCCAGCTCACGCAGCAGGCGCGTCGGCACCACCTGCCGGGGCCGACCGCCGGCGAGGAAATACACCGCCCAGGCGGCGTCCTGCGGCGGGGCGGCGGCGAAGTAATCCTGCAGCGCAGCGAGCTTGGCGTTGCTCGAAGTCGTGGCGTCGAGACGGGCGTAGAGTTCGGCGAAGGCTTTCATGACGCGCTCTGCTCCAGGGTGTCGTCTTCCTCGCCGTATTCGGTCTGGAAGGCGCGGGCGTCCAGGCCCTTTTCGCCGAGGTAGCGCACCAGCACGTTGACCTGCCCATGGGTGACCATCACCCGCTCGGCGCCGCTCTGCTCGATGGCCCACAGCAGGCCGGGCCAGTCGGCATGGTCGGAGAGCACGAAGCCGCGATCGACGCCGCGCCGCCGCCGAGCGCCGCGCAGCAGCATCCAGCCGCTGGCGAACGCATCGCTGTAATCGCCGAAGCGGCGCATCCAGGTGCTGCCGCCGGCCGAGGGCGGCGCGAGGATCAGCGCCTGGCGCAGCCGTGGATCGTTCCGGGCGATCTCGGTGGCGAACGCGGTCGGCGGAATGCGCACCCCGGCGGCGCGATAGACCTGATTGAGCGGCTCGACGGCGCCGTGCACGAGAATCGGCCCGATGCTCTCGTCGATGCCGTGGAGGATGCGCTGGGCCTTGCCGAAGGCGTAGGCGAACAGCACGCTGGCGCGGCCGGCGGCGGCGTTGGCGCGCCACCACGCATCGATCTCGGCGAACAGCTGTGCCTGGGGCTGCCAGCGGTAGATCGGCAGGCCGAAGGTCGATTCGCTGATGAAGGTGTGGCAGCGCACCGGCTCGAACGCCGTGCAGGTGCCGTCGGGTTCCACCTTGTAGTCGCCGGAAGCCACCCAGACCTCGCCGCCGTGTTCCAGGCGCACCTGCGCCGAGCCGAGCACATGGCCCGCAGGGTGGAAACTGAGGGTCACGCCGTGGTGATCCAGGCGCTCGCCGTAGGGCAGCGTCTGCAGGTCGATGTCCTGGCCCAGGCGCGAGCGCAGGATGCCTTCGCCGGGGGCTGCCGCCAGGTAGTGGCGATTGCCCCAGCGCGCGTGATCGCCGTGGGCGTGGGTGATGACCGCCCGCTCGACCGGGCGCCAGGGATCTATGTAGAAGTCGCCGGGCGGACAGTAGAGCCCTTCCGGGCGAGCGATGACCAGATCCATGCGGGCACCTTCGCGGTGGGTTGGCTTGCGCGGTGGGTTAAAGCTCAGAGCGCCGCTGCGCTGCCGAGGTTCCTTGTTTGATCGCCGGTCGCCTCAGCGCACCCGTTCGAGGCTCTGCACCGCCAGTTCCAGGGCCTTCTGCATGTCCAGCCGGGCGGAGCGGCCGATGTCCTTGTCGTCCAGCCGATAGTTGCGTTCCGACGGCAGGATGGGGGCGGTGAGGTCTTCGGCGTCCATCGGTTCGAAGTCGTAGTTGTCGCCGATGCTCATGGCGCTGCGGCGCAGCAGCATGCGCAGTTGCTCGGGTTGCAGCTGCGGGTTGATCGACAGCATCGCGGCCAGCAGGCCGGCCACCATGGGGGTAGCGTAGGAGGTGCCGCAATGCACGTCGCCTTGCTGGCCCGGGGCGCGGGTGGAGGCGTGGGTACAGGCGGAAGCGGTGATGTCCACGCGCATGTCGATGTTCGAGGAGCTGCGCTTGACGGCGAACGCCGGGTCGTCGACGGCCAGGCCCGCGCGTTCGCTGCGCTGGTGGCCGCCGACCACGATCAGTTGCTCGGTGATGAAGGAGGAGGGCAGCCGATACTCGTCCGTGCCGGAGAAGGACGAGCCGTTTCCCGCCGAGTTCACCACCACCACGTCCGGATGCTCCTTGCGCAGCCAGAGGAAGAATTCCTCCAGCAGTTCCTCGTAGCCGCCCATGGCTATCCCCGAACGCAGCAGCGAGTCGACCTCGTCGCCCTCGACGTTGCGGGCGCCAACGCGGTGGATGCCCCAGCTCCAGTTCAGGATGCGCACGCCATCCTCCACCAGGTTCACCGAGGCGGCGATATTGGCGGTGATGCCGGCATCGGAGTTGCGCTCCACGATGACCTCGAAACCGCCGCCGGCCTTTTCCAGTCCGCGCAGGAAACCGGTGTTGCCGCCGTCGTCCCAGCCTGCGGCGAGGATGCCGGCTACCGTGGTGCCGTGGTTGTCCGGCTTGTCCGCATCGCGGGCGTAGACGCAGAGGCGCGGCGTCGAGCACGGGCCCGGGAAGCCGGCGAAGTCGGCGCTGTCGAAATCCACGTCGCGCTCGATCAGACCGATGCGGACAGGCTGCGGGCGGATCGGCGCCTGTTTCGCGGGGATGCGCCGCTGGTAGTAATTCACCGCGTCGAGGAAGCGGTTGGCCGCCCACTCATCGGAGTCCGGCGCGGGCTTGCCGGGCGACTGGCGAGGCGCCGCTTCCTCGGCCTTTTCCGCAGCGGACTCCTCGATCACCACGGCATCCACGCTGGTTTCGCTGCCCAGGCGCAGAACCAGGGCGTCGCGCTGCACCAGGTCCCTGGCCGGCAAGCGCAGCTGGTAGAGGTTCAGCGGAGCGATGCTGCCGACCACTTCGGCCCCGTACTTGCGCGCCAGCCGCTGCGCTTCCTGCCGGCCATCATGGTTCTCCTCGATCAGCAGGCTGACCAGGTCCACGTAGGTCGTCAGGCCATCCATGTTCGTCGCGACCTCGTCAGGCCCGGCCGCCACCACGTGGCGGTTGCGCAGGGTCAGCCAGGCTGCATTGCTGGACCGCGAGCCGTCCTGCAGCCAGAGCGGACCGCTGCGCCGGCTCGCGCTGTCAACGCGAATGCGCAGGTCGCCGCCGTCGCGCTGGATGGTTTCAGCGGGCAGCGCCTGGCCGTCGAGCATCACCTGCGGCGAGCCGGTACCCAGCCCGCGCACTTTCAGGCACCAGTCCTGGCGCTGGTCGTCCAGCAGGTTGCCGCAGCGCTTGAGCGCCTGCAGGCGCAGCGGCTCGCTTGCGCCGGCCAGGGGGCCGACCAACAGGGCAGACAGGAGAGCGGCGAGCAATGCAGGGCGTGGCGGCATGGCCTGAGGTCCTTGGCGAGTTTCCTCGGTTTCGGACTGGCATCGGTGCGCTTTCGTTCAGCTGGAATTGGTCTGCCGCGTGACCGCTGCGGTTGCCGTCCGGCCGTGATCCGCCTAGCGGCTGTGGTCGAGCCGTGGCGATCTGCCGCGTCGTGCCGGCGAACGTTCTGCCGCCGCCGGAAACGGCGCAGGGAGCCGATATTTCCCCGAGCCCTGCACTTCCAGGTAGTGCTGGGCGGCTGCCGCCCAGGCCCGGGCTTCTTCGCGTGTTGCGCATGACCAGAAAAACGACCCCAGGAAGACCTTCCACGTGGGCGGATCTCCAGCCACACATTCGATTCGAATGTTCATGGCGATCCGTTGTGCGCTGGATGCCGCCGCCGACAGGGGGCGTCGAGACGGCGAGGAGTAGTTCCGAAGCTGCGAGAAAATTAGCGCGCTGAGCCAGGAGAGCAAGACCTGCGCCCGCCGCCCCGACAGGCGGCCTGACCCTGGCTGGAGCGCCGTTTCGCCTGCGGGCGCGGCGAACCGGGCGGGCCGGCGGGGAGAATTTCTGAACCTCGTGCGCCCAGCTCTCTCCACCGTGCAGAGGTCGCCGGGTGGCCTGTTGGCTGGCTCGGGCGACGAACCGCCATTTGCGCCTCCAGCAAGCGGGGTGATGCACACGAGGAGACGGGCCATGCCGGAATTCTTTCCCTTCAAAGACCGAACCGTGGTGATCACCGGTGCCTCCAGCGGCATCGGCCGCGCCGCCGCTTACGCCTTCGCCCGCCACGGCGCGCGGGTGGTGCTGGCCGCACGGGAC
>NZ_JBGLYK010000340.1:0-3892 GCF_047304025.1 Pseudomonas sp. Pseusp97
ATGCGCAGGGTTTCCTGCGCATCGCGGCGCAAGCTGTCCGCTTCACCCGCCGCTGCTCCCAGCCAGCGCGCCAGATCCTCCGCTTCACGCCGTGGCCAGTCCTTCGCCACCGCCTCCAGTCTCCCCAGCTGCACCTTTTCCGCTTCCAGTTCGAGCTGCTTGAGCCGCTCGCGCAGTGGCGCCAATTCCGCATCCTGCTTCGCCGCTTCCCGCCAGCGCTGACGCAGCGAGCGCAACGGCACGACCACCTCTTCACGCCACTCCCGCGCCGTGCTTTCCAGTGCGCTCATTCGCAACGCCTCGAAGGCCACGCCAGCGCTGCCCAGCCAGGCCGAAGCGAACAGCAGGCAGACATCCGCACCGCCTTCCTGCAGAGACAGGCAAGCCGCCTCAACCCCTGGGCGGGCGTAGAGTTTCAGCGCATACGACCAGACATCATCAGACATAGAGCACCCACAGCGATTGCCAGGCGAAGCTGATAAACTCCGCCGCCATGATTCGACTACAAAATCTTACGCTACAGCGTGGCCCCCAGCGCTTGCTGGAAGGTGCCGAACTCACCCTGCACGCCGGACAGAAGGTCGGCCTGATCGGCGCCAACGGCGCCGGCAAGTCGAGCCTGTTCGCCCTGCTGCGCGGCCAGCTCGGCCAGGACGCCGGCGACTGCTACCTGCCCGCGGACTGGCGCATCGCGCACATGCGCCAGGAGGTCGACACCCTCGACCGACTCGCCGTCGACTATGTGCTCGACGGCGACGTGCACCTGCGCAAGATCCAGGCGGACCTTGCCGCGGCCGAAGATTCCCACGACGGCACCGCCCTGGCGCGCCTGCACAGCGAGCTGGACAGTGCCGACGGATACACCGCCGATGCTCGCGCGCGCAAGCTGCTGGCGGGCCTTGGCTTCACGCCCGAGCAGATGGATCGCCGCGTCGGAGACTTCTCCGGTGGCTGGCGGATGCGCCTGAACCTGGCGCAGGCACTGATGTGCCCGTCCGAACTGCTGCTGCTCGACGAACCCACCAACCACCTCGACCTCGACGCCATCCTCTGGCTGGAAGAGTGGCTCAAGGGCTATCCGGGCACGCTGCTGCTGATCTCCCACGACCGCGACTTCCTTGACGCCGTGGTGGACAACATCGCCCACCTCGAACAGCGCAAGCTGACCCTGTACCGCGGCGGCTATTCGGCCTTCGAGCGCACCCGCGCCGAACGCCTTGCCCAGCAGCAGCAAGCGTACGAGAAGCAGCAGGCGCAGCGCGCGCACATGGAAAAGTACATCGCCCGCTTCCGCGCCCAGGCCACCAAGGCCCGCCAGGCGCAGAGCCGGATCAAGGCGCTGGAGCGCCTGGAAGAACTGGCGCCGGCCCACGTCGATTCGCCCTTCGACTTCGCCTTCCGCGAGTCCGACAAGATTTCCAGCCCGCTGCTCAACCTTTCCGAAGCCAGCCTCGGCTATGGCGAAAAGACCGTGCTGGAGAAGGTCAAGCTGCAGCTGGTGCCCGGTGCGCGCATCGGCCTGCTCGGCCCCAACGGCGCGGGCAAGTCGACCCTGATCAAGACCCTGTCCGGTGATCTGTCGCTGCTGGCCGGTGAGCTCGGTCGCGGCGAAAACCTCGCCATCGGCTACTTCGCCCAGCACCAGCTCGACTCGCTGGACCCCAAGGCCAGTCCGCTGCTGCACCTGGCGCGCATCGCCCCGGCCGAGCGCGAGCAGACGCTGCGCGATTTCCTCGGCGGCTTCGACTTCCGTGGCGAGCGCTGCGATGAGCCGGTGCTGAACTTCTCCGGTGGTGAGAAGGCGCGCCTGGCGCTGGCGCTGATCGCCTGGCAGAAGCCCAACCTGCTGCTGCTCGACGAACCGACCAACCACCTCGACCTGGAGATGCGCCTGGCGCTGACCCTGGCGCTGCAGGAGTTCTCCGGCGCCGTAGTGGTGGTATCGCACGATCGTCACCTGCTCAAGAGCACCACCGACGAATTCCTGCTGGTGGCCGATGGGCGCATCCAGGAGTTCGACGGCGATCTCGAGGACTACGCCCGCTGGCTGGTGGATTTCCGCTCGCGGCAGGCGCCGTCGTCGCCCGCCACTCCTGCTGGCGACAAGACCGACAAGCGCGCCCAGCGCCAGGCCGCCGCCGCCCTGCGTCAACAGCTCGCTCCGCACAAGCGCGAAGCGGACAAGCTGGAGAAGGAGCTGGGCAAGGTCCACGAACAGCTCGCCGAGCTGGAACAGCGCCTGGGCGACAGCGCGCTCTACGAGGCCTCGCGCAAGGATGAGCTGCGCGATCTGCTGGCCCGCCAGGCCACGCTCAAAGCCCGCGAAAGCGAGCTGGAAGAGTCCTGGCTGATGGCGCTGGAAACCCTCGAAGAGCTGCAGCGCCAGCTCGAGGCCAGCGAGTGATGGACGACGTGAACCTGCTGGTGGCGTGGAGCGAACCGTTGCTGCGCGGCGGGCAGATCATCCTCATCCTGCTGCTGGCCTGGCTGGTGCAACGCATCGTGACGCGTGCCATCAGCCGCCTTGGCGAGCGCTACCCGATGCCGCCGGAGCTGCTGCTGCCGCTGCGCGGCGGCCTGCGCTGGTTGATCATGGGCTCGGCGGTGATGCTGGTGCTGGAGCGCCTGGGCGTTTCCGCCGACGTGCTCTGGGCTGCGCTGACCGGCTTCGCCGCCGTTGCGGCGGTGGCCTTCTTCGCGATCTGGAGCGTGCTCTCCAACCTGTTCTGCGCGCTGATGATCTTCACCATGGGCCCGTTCCGCCTGGGGGATCGCGTGGAAGTCATCGAGTCCGCCGACAAGCCCGGCGTAAAGGGGCGGGTGATTGCGATCAACCTGCTCTACACCACCCTGGAAGAGGTCAACGAAGACGGCACGCCGGGTGCGCTGCTGCAGGTGCCCAACAACCTGTTCTTCCAGAAGGCCATCCGCCGCTGGCGCGGCCCGAACTTCCCCACCACCACCCCTTAACGGACATCCCCCACTATGGAATGGCTGACAAGCCCTGAGATCTGGGTTGCCTTTCTGACCCTGACGGCCCTTGAGATCGTCCTGGGCATCGACAACATCATCTTCATCTCCATCCTGGTCGGCCGCCTGCCGCCCGCCCAGCAGCCCAAGGCGCGCTTCTTCGGCCTCGCCCTGGCGATGGGCACGCGCATCCTGCTGCTGCTGTCGATCACCTGGGTGATGCGCCTGACCGCCGACCTGTTCACGGTGTTCGACCATGGCATCTCCGGTCGTGACCTGATCCTGTTCTTCGGCGGCCTGTTCCTGCTGTTCAAGAGCACCATGGAAATCTTCCACAGCCTCGAAGGCGCGGAAGAGGGCGGCCAGCAGGGCGGCAAGTCGCGCGGCTTCATGGGCATCATCATCCAGATCGCGATCATCGACATCGTGTTCTCGCTGGACTCGGTGATCACCGCCGTGGGCCTGGTGCAGCACGTTCCGGTGATGGTCGCGGCCATCGTCATCTCGGTCGGCGTGATGATGCTGTCGGCCGGCACCATCAGCGCCTTCATCGAGAAGCACCCGTCGCTGAAGATGCTCGCGCTGTCGTTCCTCATCGTGGTCGGCACCGTGCTGATCGCCGAGGCCTTCGAGATCCATGTGCCCAAGGGCTACGTGTACTTCGCCATGGCCTTCTCGCTGGCGGTGGAGGCGATCAACATCCGCCTGCGCGGCGCCCTGGCGCGCAAGCGCGGCGAGGAGCCGGTGAAGCTGCGCAAGGACATTCCGAGCTGATCGGCCTGTCGTGAAGTGAAGAAGCCCGGCCCAGTGCCGGGCTTTTTTGGGCTCTTCGTAGGAGCGGGGGGGGGGGGGGGCCCCCCCCCCCCCGGGGTGGGGGGGGGGGGGGGTGTGGGCGGGGGGGCGGCGGGGCAGGGGGCGCCCC
>NZ_JBGLYK010000341.1:0-3887 GCF_047304025.1 Pseudomonas sp. Pseusp97
AAAACCGCTCTCCGGCGTCCCCCCTGGCTCCCCCGGGGGGGGGGCGGCCGGGGGGGTGGGCGCCCGCCGGGGTTTTAACGGGCCCCCCCCCCCCGGGGGGGGCGCCAGATGGTTCAGGCCAGTTCGCCCACCGCGCGCCAGGCCTCGTCGATGGCCGCATGGGCATAGGCATCCCAGGCGGCATCGGAGTTGGCGATGGTGACGTTGCCGACTTTTGTGCGAGCCAGGTTCATCAGTTTTTCGCTCTCCTCTTCATCATCGAAGAGGCTGTTGGAGAAGTACGAATAGCCGTGCGACCAGCGGTTGATGGTGATCGCCTGGATATCCTTCTGATGGTCGAAGCCCGCCGGGCCGAGCATGGCCTGCAACTGGTCGCGGATCTGCGTTTCCATCTGCTCGAAGCTCATGGCGTAGAGCTTGCCGCGGCCGACGCGGGCCTGGGTGCGGGCGTCCATGCCGGCGTTCGGGCTGGTGGGCACGTAGACCATGTGCAGGCCGATGGGCTGGTTCGGATCGCGCGGGTGGCTATAGCCGCCGATGTCCACCGGGTAGTCCAGTTTCACGCGACTGTACGGCTGGCTCGGCGCGTAGATCTCGTGCACGCCCAGCTTCATGAAGCTCTGCCAGTTGCGGATCACCACCTTGGTGTACACCAGCGGGAACTTCACGTTCTGCGCCAGGGCGTGGCTCTGCTCGGCGGAGAGGTCGCGCAGGATGTAGGGGATGATCATGTTGTAGCAGGCCAGCACGCAGTGCTTGGCGCGTACGCGGTGCAGGGCGCCGGCGCGGCTGTAGCCGACGTCCACGCCGCCGTCGCGGTTCTTCACGCTGACCGCGGTGCTGTTCAGGCGCAGGCGCACGGCGTTCTTCGGCTGGTCCAGCTTCGAATAGTCGAAGGTGGCCAGGACTATGTCGTTCATGTCCTTGCCTGGCGCCACGCCCGGAATCAGGCCGCGCACCAGCAGGCGCGCCAGCGAGGCGTTGCCGTCGGGGAAGTGGTAGATGTACGGCTCTTCCATCTCCGCCTTGGCTTCCTCGCTGATCGGCGCGAGGTCCATCCCGGCGAAACCGGGGAAGCCCACGGAGTAGGCCGAGTCGGCGGGAACGGCGTCGATGCTCAGTGCCGAGAAATCGTTGGTGCGGCTGAGGAAGTAGCGGGTGGCGGCTTCGCTCAGGCCGACGTCCTTGCGCAGGAAGTCCTGGTAGCTGGTCCTGGCCAGGTGCGCTTGCTTCTCCTCGCGGGTCTTGCCGGCGAGGTAATCCTTCGGTGCTTCGTGCAGGTCGATCAGCGCCTGGCGGTCGGCCTCGGGCAGCGGGAAGTCGGAGATGAAAGCGCGCCAGCTGCGGGCGTTGAGTTTTTCCGGGGCGATGTCGTCGGCCACCATGGGCGTCGGGTCGCCGGAGACCATCTTCGCCTCGCCGAAGCCGGCCTTGTCGAAGAACACGCCGCGCGACAGGCCCAGGTTCGGGTAGAAGTCGCGGTCGAAGGCGGTCTCGAAGCGGTCCACGTCGACGTTGAGCTGCTTGAGCAGGTTGTTGACCGTGCCGCTGTACAGGTGCTTGGGTGACTGGAAGGCTTCGCTGCCGCCGTAGCCGAGGATCATCCGGCCGCCGGCCTGGAATTCGTTGCGTTTGGCGTGGCCGCCGAAGTCGTCGTGGTTCTCGATGATCAGCACGCGCGCCTTGGGGTGCTGCTGCCGGTAGAACCAGGCCGCGGACAGGCCGCTGATGCCGCCGCCGACCACCACCAAGTCGTACTGCTCGTCGATCTTCAGACCATCGGTGTCGAACACCTTCTTCTCCCAGCCCATCTGGTGCGCGACCTCGAACGCGCCGGGATGGCTGCCGCGCAGGCCGGTGAGGGCGGGCGGGTAGTAGCGGCCGGAGGGGGCGGCCTGGAGAAGTTGCAGCGGGGTGAGGCCCGCGCCGATGGTGAGGGCGACGCCGTTGAGGAAGTCGCGACGGGTGATGGTCATGGGGAGTCCTTGCAAGGTGATGGCCCGGGGCAGGGGCTGTCATGGTTTTGCCCTTCCATCCGGAAGGGATTGCGGCATGCGTGGCCGCGCGGCGGTCCCGGTCGAGCGGGGGCCGCAGGACCACCGGACCTTGGTCCGGTGGTTGCTTTTCACTGAACTACTGGGCCTAGCGAGCTAGAGCGCAGCAAGGCGGAAGGTGGTTCGGGCCCAGGAGTTTACGAGTAGTAAATGACTGGGCACGAACCGCCTTCCAACGCAGCTCCGCCGACGCGCAGCAGGCCGTATCACCAATCAGTGTTTGATCATGACGTGGCGGATGGCTGTGTAGTCCTCGAGGCCGTACATCGACATGTCCTTGCCGTAGCCCGACAGCTTCATGCCGCCGTGGGGCATTTCGGTGGTCAGCATGAAGTGCGTGTTGACCCAGGTGCAGCCGTACTGCAGGCGGGCGGACAGGCGATGGGCGCGGCCGATGTCGCTGGTCCATACCGAGGAGGCCAGGCCGTAGTCGGAGTCATTCGCCCAGGCCAGCGCCTGTGCTTCGTCCTCGAACTCGGTGACCGAAACCACCGGGCCGAAGATTTCGCGGCGGACCACTTCGTCGTCCTGACGGGCGCCGGCGAGTACGGTCGGCTCGAAGAAGAAGCCCGCACGGTCGGCACGCTTGCCGCCGGTGACCACTTCGATGTGCGGCACCTGACGGGCGCGCTCGACGAAGCCGATGACGCGCTCCAGGTGCTGCTCGGTGATCACCGGGCCCAGCTCGGTGTTCGGGTCGTCCTGCTCGCCGTACTGGATGCTGGCCACCGCTTCGCCGAGCTTCTGCACGAACTTGGCGTAGATGCCTTTCTGCGCATAGATGCGGCAGGCGGCGGTGCAGTCCTGGCCGGCGTTGTAGAAGCCGAAGGTGCGGATGCCTTCCACGGCAGCGTCGATGTCGGCGTCATCGAAGATCAGCACCGGGGCCTTGCCGCCCAGTTCCATGTGCATGCGCTTCACGGTGTCGGCGGTGCCGGCGATGATGCGGCTGCCGGTGGCGACCGAACCGGTCAGCGAGACCATGCGCACTTTCGGGTGGGTGGTCAGCGGCTCGCCGACGGTCGGGCCACGGCCGAAGACCAGGTTGACCACGCCGGCGGGGAAGATGCCGGCCATCAGTTCAGCCAGGCGCAGGGCGGTCAGCGGGGTCTGCTCGGAGGGCTTGAGCACCACGGTGTTGCCGGCGGCGAGCGCCGGGCCGAGTTTCCACGCGACCATCATCAGCGGGTAGTTCCACGGCGCGATGGAGGCGACCACGCCCACCGGGTCGCGGCGGATCATCGAGGTGTGCCCCGGCAGGTATTCGCCGGCGGCGGAGCCCTGCATCACGCGGCAGGCGCCGGCGAAGAAGCGGAACACGTCGGCCACGGCCGGCAGTTCGTCGTTCAGCGCGGCGGAGTAGGGCTTGCCGCAGTTGTTGGATTCCAGGCGGGCCAGTTCCTCGGCATTGGCGTCGATGGCGTCGGCCAGTGCCAGCAGGAGCAGGGAGCGATCCTTCGGCGCGGTCTGCGACCAGCTGTCGAAGGCGGCGTCGGCGGCCAGCACGGCGGCGTCGACCTGGGCCGGGGTGGCCTCGGCGATCTCCACCAGGGTGATGCCCAGGGACGGGTTCAGGACGGCGAGCTTCTCGCCTTCGCCAGCGACCAGTTGGCCGTTGATCAGCAGGTTGGTTTGCATGGTTGGGTCCTCTCGTTCAGGAACGTGGTGCAAATTCGGTTGGGTGTTTCTTTATTAAGGGCCTGCCGTTTGGGGGCGGCGGGCCTGAGGGGTTCTGTTGGTTGGGAGCGGGGGCTTCCCCTCTCCCTAACCCTCTCCCTGAAGGGAGAGGGGACCGTTCGGTGCAGGATGAAACCTGGGTGTCAGCCGGCACGG
>NZ_JBGLYK010000342.1:0-3811 GCF_047304025.1 Pseudomonas sp. Pseusp97
CCGCAGGTTCCTGCCGCTGCACCGCAGGCGCCGGAAGCCGACCAGTCAGGCCAGCCGACCGCCGCGAGCCAGCCGCCCGCTTCGTCCGAGACGCCGCGTACCCCATGAGCGCCGAAAAGCCCGACCAGCCCGAACACGACCAGGAAATGCCCCTGGTCTCGCACCTGACCGAACTGCGCAACCGCCTGCTGCGTTGCGTGATCGCGATCTTCGTGATCTTCATCGGCCTGCTGTACTTCTCGCAGAAAATCTACGCGCTGGCCTCCGAGCCGTTGCGGCGCTTCCTGCCCGAAGGCGCGACCATGATCGCCATCGACCCGGCGTCGGCCTTCCTCGCGCCGCTGAAACTGACCATGATCGTCGCCGTGCTGTTCGCCATGCCGGTGATTCTCGGCCAGGTCTGGGGCTTCATCGCGCCGGGGCTGTACAAGCACGAGAAGCGCGTCGCCCTGCCGCTGCTGGCCTCCAGCATCGTGCTGTTCTACGCGGGCATGGCCTTCGCCTACTTCATGGTGTTCCCGTTGATGTTCCACTTCTTCCTCGGCCAGGCCCCGGAAGGCGTGACGCCGATGACCGACATCAACAGCTACCTGGACTTCCTCACCCTGCTGTTCGCCTTCGGCGTGGCCTTCGAAATCCCCGTGGCCACCGTGCTGCTGGTGTGGATCGGGGTGGTCGACGTGGCCTACCTGAAGAAGATCCGTCCCTACGTGATCATCGGCTGCTTCGTGGTCGGCATGATCCTCACCCCGCCGGACCCGCTGTCGCAGACCCTGCTGGCGGTGCCGATGTGGTTGCTGTTCGAGGCTGGCGTGCTGTTCAGCCACCTCATCCGCAAGCGCGGCGCGCAAGAGGAAGAATCCAAGGGCGACCAGCCTCCGGCCACCCGCCCGTGAACCTGCTGCTGCTCGACGACGCCGACTTCGTGGCGGCGGACCGCGTGGTCCTGCGCGACCGCCGCCTGACCCACATGCAGGAAGTCCACCGCGCCGAAAGCGGCGACCGGATGCGCGTCGGCCGCCTCGGCGGCCTGATGGGCGAAGGCCGCCTGCTGCGCTTGGAAGCCAACGAGGCCGAGCTGCAGGTCAGCTTCGACCAGGCTCCGCCAGCCAAGCTGCCACTCACCCTGCTGCTCGCCCTGCCCCGCCCGAAGATGCTTCGCCGCGTGCTGCAGACCGTCGCCGCCATGGGCGTGCCGCGCCTGGTGCTGCTCAACAGCTACCGGGTGGAGAAGAGCTTCTGGCAGACGCCGTTCCTCGAACCCGAGGCCGTTCGCGAGCAACTGATCCTGGGCCTGGAGCAGGCCCGCGACACCGTTCTGCCCGAGGTGATCATCGAGAAACGCTTCAAGCCCTTCGTCGAGGATCGCCTGCCCGCGCTGGCCGCCGGCAGCCTCGGCCTGATCGGCCATCCCGGCCCCTGGCCCGAGTGCCCGCGGGCGCTGAGCGAGCCGGTGACCCTGGCCATCGGCCCCGAAGGCGGCTGGATTCCCTACGAGGTGGACAAGCTGCGCGAAGCCGGTCTGAACCCCGTGCAACTGGGCGAACGCATCCTGCGCGTCGAGACCGCCGTGACCGCACTTCTGGCACGACTGTACTAACGGCAAATGGCTAGAGGCCAGTAACCACGCGGCCTCCAGCGTGAACCACCAGTCAGAAAAATAACGCCAGACGCTTCAGTTCCCGGCGGCCAAGCCGATATCTGGGCTACCGGTCGTCCCCACTCTGCGCATTTCCTGCTCAGCCATGCGTACCGGCCCTGTTCAACGCTGGAGCGCCCCCTCATGTTTCGCTGGTTCAACAACCTGACTGTCAAACTCAAACTTGCCTCGGGCTTCGGCCTGGTGCTGCTGCTCACCCTGCTGATCGCCCTCACCGGCTGGATCAACCTGAGCAACGTCATCAGCCGTGGCGACAAGCTCGGCGAGATTTCCGAGCTGATCGCGATCGCCAAGGACCTGCGCATCGCCCGTCTGAAATTCCAGTCCACCCGCGCGCCGGAAGATGCCAAGGCGGTGGTCGATACGCTGGACAAGCTCGATGCACGCCATCGCTCATTGAATGAGCGCTTCACCGAGGCGGAGGATCGTCGCGTCATCGACCAGCAGCACGAGCTGAGCGCGGAGTACCGCCGGCTGTATGCCCAGTTGGTGAAATCCTTCGAAGAGCGCGACGCCGCCAAGCAGGTACTGATCCAGGCCGCCAGCGCCGTCAGCGAAGGCATGCAGAAGGCCGAACAGAAGCTGGTCAGCAGCGGCAATCCCGAGGGCTTGCAACACCTGCAGGACCTCGCCGGCCTCGGCCGCTCCGTCATGCAGGCGCGCCTGCAGGTCATGGCCTACACCAGCACCGACGCGCAGAACCTCGAGCAGGCCGCCTTCGCCGGCCTGCAGAAGCTGATTGACGGCGTGAAGAGCGACATGAGCACCTCGCCGGCCGAGCTCGCCGGTGAGTTCCGCGCCACCCTCGATGCGCTGGAGACCTACCGCAACGCGCTGACCAACTACCGCAACGAGGTCAACGACAGCCAGGCGGCACGCGACCGCATGCGTGACGCCGGCCAGCAGATCGAGAAGCTCAGCGCCGAACTGACCGCCACCCAGACCGCCAAGCGCGACGCTGGCGTCGCCCAGGCCAAGACCCTGCTGGGCCTCGCCGCATTCATCGCCCTGGTGCTGGGCACCATTGCCGCCTGGGTCATCACCGGGCAGATCGTCAATCCGCTGCGCGACGTGCTGGGCCATGCCGAACGCATCGCCGATGGCGACCTCAGCCGCGACATTTCCACCACCCGCAACGACGAGCTGGGCCAGTTGCAGAAGAGCATGCAGCGCATGAACCTCTCCCTGCGCGAACTGATCGGCCGCATCCACGACGGCGTGACGCAGATCGCCAGCGCCGCCGAGGAGCTGTCCGCCGTTACCGAGCAGACGAGCGCCGGGGTGAACAACCAGAAGGTCGAGACCGACCAGGTCGCCACCGCCATGAACGAGATGGCCGCCACCGTGCAGGAAGTCGCACGCAACGCCGAGGAGGCCTCCGAGGCCGCGGCCACTGCCGACCGCCAGGCTCGTGATGGCGAAGGCGCGGTGAACGAAGCGGTGAACCAGATGGACCGCCTGGCCGGCGAAGTCGGCCGTACCAACGAGTCGGTGCTCAAGCTCAAGCGTGAAAGCGAGAAGATCGGCAGCGTGCTGGACGTGATCAAGGCCGTGGCCGAGCAGACCAACCTGCTGGCGCTCAACGCCGCCATCGAAGCCGCCCGCGCGGGCGACGCCGGCCGTGGCTTCGCCGTGGTAGCCGATGAGGTGCGCGGCCTGGCGCAGCGCACCCAGTCTTCCACCGAGGAGATCGAGGAGCTGATCGCCGGGCTGCAGAGCGGCACCCAGCAGGCCGTGCAGATGATGGAGACCAGCCGCGATCTGACCGTCAGCACCGTCGACCTGACCCGCCGCGCCGGCGAGCGACTGGGCGCCATCACCCGTACCGTGTCGACCATCCAGTCGATGAACCAGCAGATCGCCGCCGCTTCCGAGCAGCAGAGCGCCGTGGCCGAGGAAATCAACCGCAGCGTGATGAACGTGCGCGACATCTCCGAGCAGACCGCCGCCGCCAGTGAGGAAACCGCCGCCTCCAGCGTGGAGCTGGCGCGCCTGGGCAACGAGCTGCAGGTACTGGTCAGCCGCTTCCGCGTCTGATCCGCCCCGCCACGAAGAAGGCCCGCGCAATGCGGGCCTTTTCTTTGACCTTACACGGACCTGTAGGAGCGAGCTTGCTCGCGAACCGATTCCGCTGCGGGGCCTGTTCGCGAG
>NZ_JBGLYK010000343.1:0-2500 GCF_047304025.1 Pseudomonas sp. Pseusp97
TGCGCCATGGCATCGCCCTGCGCCGGCCACGCGCGCCGGGGCCGCGGTGATGCGGCACTCCTCGCGCTTGCGGTTGTGGATCAGGTAGGGCTCGGCGTCGTCGCCCGGCGTGCCGATGGCCAGCACCAGGTTCTGGCTGTCGGCGATGGCGCGGATCTTCTCGGTCGGCGCCTCGATGGCGGGGCCGGCGTCGAAGATGTCGACGTAACCCTGATAGCTGAAGCCCTCCGCCTTGAGCATGGCCAGCGCCGGCTCGGTGTGCGGGTGCACGCGGCCGATCACCTCCCGCGCATCCGCGGAGAGGAAGCAGGTGTAGAGCGGGAACTTGGGCATCAGCTCGGCGATGAAGGCCTTGTTGCCCACGCCGGTCAGGTAGTCGGCCTGGCTGAATTCCATCTTGAAGAAATGCCGGCCCAGGCTCTCCCAGAACGGCGAGCGACCGTCCTCGTCGGACATGCCGCGCATCTCGGCGATCACCTTGTCGCCGAACAGCTCGCGGAACTCGGCGATGAACAGGAAGCGCGCCTTGGACAGCAGGCGGCCGTTCAGGCCGGCACGGTGGTCGGCATGCAGGAACAGCGAGCACAACTCGGACTGCCCGGTGAGGTCGTTGGCCAGGAACAGGGTGGGAATCTCGCGGTGGATGCCCAGCTCCTGGGAGGCGCTGACGGTGAGGCCGACGCGGTAGTTGTACCAGGGCTCGCGCAGGCCGACGGCGCCGGCCACGGCGGAGATGCCGACGACCTTGCCGCTGTCGTCCTCGAGGACGAACAGGTAGTCGGCGTCGGCGCGCTCGGCTTCGCCGCGGAAGGCCTTCTCGGCCCAGCTCACGCGGTGCTGCAGGCGCTGCTCGTTGGCCGGCAGCGTGGTCAGGCCGGTGCCGGTGCTGCGCGCCAGGTCAAACAGAGCCGGCAGGTCGGCGCTGGTTACGGGACGGACGATCATGCTCTCTCCCCTCAGATCGCAACCAGGCGCACGCTGGCGCCCTCGCCGATGCCCAGGGCTTCGGCGGTTTGCTGGTTCAGGGTGACGGGCTTACCCGGTACCCAGTCGAGTTCGGCGACGACGGCGCGGAAGTCCTGCAGCTGGCCATTGGTGACCAGGTAGCCGCGGTTGCCCTTGGCGCCTTCGCCGATGCGCACCGGCACCTGCCGGCTCTGCGCGATGGAGCGGATGCTGCTGGTGCGCGCATGCAGCGCGGGGCCGCCGTCGAAGATGTCGACGTAGTTGTCGGACTCGAAGCCGTCGCGCATCAGGATGTCGAAGGTGATCTGCGCACGCGGGTGCACCTGGCCCATGGCTTCCTGGGCGTCGTCCGGCAGCAGCGGCACGTAGATCGGGTAATGCGGCATCAGTTCGGCGAGGAAGGTGCGGCTCTTCAGCCCGGAGAGCTTCTCGGCCTCGGTGTAGTCGAGGTCGAAGAAATTGCGCCCGATGGCGTTCCAGAACGGCGACTCGCCCTGCTCGTCGCTGTAGCCGACGATTTCCACCACCACCGCATCGGCGAAGCGCTCCGGATGGCTGGCCATGAACAGCAGCCGGCCACGGGAGTTGAGCTCGGCGATCGGCGTGTTCACCAGGTCGCGCTCGACGTAGAAGCTGGTCAGCAGGCTGTTGCCGGTGAGGTCATGGCACAGCGAGAGGACGTGGATCTTGTTGTGGATCTTCAGCTCGCGGGAGGCGTGCACGAAGGTCTCGTTGCGGAAGCTGTAGAACGGCTCGGAGAAGCCGGCCGAGGCAACGATGGCCGAGCAGCCGACCAGGCGGCCGGTGTCGGTATCTTCCAGCACGAAGAAATAGCTTTCTTCACCGTTGAAACTCACCTCGGCGGCGAACGAAGCCTCCGAAGCGAGGATCTTCTCGCGCAGGCGTTCCGCGTCGTCCGGCAGCGACGTGACGCCGACCGGGCTGTCCGCGGCGAGACGCTGCACTTGCTGCAGGTCGGCCACTTGGGCGGGGCGCATCACCAGCATGGCGTCACTCCTCTAACCAGACAAAAGTTCGTGATTCTTGGTTTCTGATTCGCGGGCGCGACACAGCCTGTGCCGCGCTCATCAGGGCATTCTCGGAAACCGGCCGGGACGATCCGGCCGGTTGAGCGGCGAAGCGCGGGCCTCGCCGATTCAGCGTAGCCGGGGGATCAGCCGCGGGTCAGCTTGGCGATGGCGCGCTCGAGGCGATCCAGGCCTTCGTCGATGTCGGCGTCCGGGATCACCAGGCTGGGCGCGAAGCGCACCACGTCCGGGCCGGCCTGCAGGACCATCACGCCTTCCTTCTCGGCGGCGTTGAGCACGTCCTTGGCCTTGCCCTTGAAGGCATCGTTGAGCACCGCACCGATCAGCATGCCCATGCCGCGCACCTGGGTGAAAATGCCGTACTCGGCGGCGATCTTCTCCAGGCGGACCTTGAAGCGTTCATGCTTGGCTTTCACGCCTTCGAGCACTTCCGGGGTGTTGATCACGTCGAAGGCCGCACCGGCGACGGCGCACGCCAGCGGGTT
>NZ_JBGLYK010000344.1:0-3759 GCF_047304025.1 Pseudomonas sp. Pseusp97
GGCCTTCGAGGCGGGTCTGCAGGTCGGCGGGGCGCACGCTCTTCTTCTCGGTCACGCACAACGCGCCGAGGCTGCGCGGGGCAGCCGGCCAGAGGGCGCGCAGCGCCGCCTGGTAGCCGGCGAGAAAGGCCAGCCCCGGCGAAGTCGCCAACCGGCCGCCGAGCACCGCCAGTTCGAAGCTGCCGGCGCACCCTACGCGGGTGAGCAATTCGGCGTACCAGTCGTCCAGGGCCAGGCCAGGCGGTAACCGGTCCTGCGGGCCGAGCAGGCATTTCCAGGGCATCGCGGCGCTCCTTCCTTCGAGGTCGTTGTTCTTGTCATACAAGCATCACCGCACCGTCATGGGCGTGACACCGGTCATTCCTAGCCTGAGCTTGCACAACAAAGCCGACCGGCCGCAACCCGCATGGCCGGTTCACGGAGGCACTCGCATGAGTCAGATCGCCCTCTCCTGTGACACCCCGGCGCAGCGCCGTCTCAAGGCCGTGCGTCTGCGCGGCGCCCGCGCCCTGCGCGAAGCCCAGGCCCTGCGTTACCGCGTGTTCAGCAGCGAATTCGACGCCCAGCTCAATGGCGCCGACCAGGGGCTGGACATGGACGACTACGACCGCCACTGCGCCCACATCGGCGTGCGCGACCTCAATACCGGCGCGCTGGTAGCCACCACCCGCCTGCTCGACCACCGCGCCGCGCAGCGCCTGGGCCGTTTCTACAGCGAAGAGGAATTCGCCCTGGACGGCCTGGACGACCTGCAGGGCCCGGTGCTGGAAATCGGCCGCACCTGCGTCGACCCGGACTACCGCAACGGCGGCACCATCGCCGTGCTCTGGAGCGAGTTGGCCGAAGTGCTCAACGAAGGCGGCTATCGCTACCTGATGGGCTGCGCCAGCATTCCCATGCGCGACGGCGGCATCCAGGCCCGCGCGGTGATGCAGCGCCTGCGCGACCGCTACCTGTGCCAAGAGAACCTGCGCGCGGAGCCCAAGACACCGCTGCCGCCCATGGACGTGCCGGACAACCTCACCGCCGAGCTGCCGCCGCTGCTCAAGGCCTACATGCGCCTGGGCGCGAAGATCTGCGGCGAGCCTTGCTGGGACCCGGACTTCGGCGTCGCCGACGTATTCATCCTGCTCAAGCGTGACGAGCTCTGCCCGCGCTACGCCCGTCACTTCAAGGCCGCCGTCTGATGAGCGGCCTGCGCGCCTGGTTGCGCGTCGCCCGCCTGCTGTCACTGCTGCTGGTGGGCCTCGCCCTGGCCAGTTTCGTCAGCCTGCTGGAGCGCCTGCCCGGCGACCGCATGCCCCTGCGCCAGCGTCTGACGCGCTGGTTCCTGGCACGCCTTTCCGGCGCCTTGCCCTTCGAGCTGCAGGTCCATGGCGAGTTGCCCGCGCAGCCGATGCTGTGGGTCTCCAACCATGTGTCCTGGGTCGATATACCGCTGCTGGGCGGGCTGCTGCCGCTGACCTTCCTGTCCAAGGCGGAAGTGCGCCAGTGGCCGGTGGCCGGCTGGCTGGCAGAGAAGGCCGGCACGCTGTTCATCCGCCGTGGCTCGGGCGATGCGCGGATGATCAACGCACAGTTGGCAACGCACCTGTCGCGCGGGCGTTCGCTGCTGGTCTTCCCCGAGGGCACCACCACCGACGGCACCGGCCTGCGCACCTTCCACGGTCGGCTGATGGCCAGCGCCATCGAAGCCGGCGTGCCGGTGCAGCCCGTGGCGCTGCGCTACCGCCGCAATGGCCAGGCGTGCTCACTGGCGCCCTTTATCGGCGACGACGATCTGGTCAGCCACCTGAAGCGCCTGTTCGACCATGATCGGGGGGTGGTGGAAGTCCACCTGCTGCCGGCGCTATCCAGCGCGCATCAGGACCGCAACCTGCTGGCGAAGCAGGCGCACGCCGCGATTCACGCGGTGATATGTGGAGTTCAGGAAGAGTCGGCCATCGCGGCCTGAGAGTTGCCAGCAAAGCGGCAGAGAAAACGAAGAAGGTTTGGAGCCCGCCGTAACCTACGGCCGGCGGGTTCCCACTCTGACGAAACGGCTTTCAAACTACGCCGGGCGGCACCCTCGAGCTGCCCGACGCAACCTGAAAACAGTCTCCAGGCGCCGGAGGCTCAGGCCTCCGGCGGCACGACCAGGATGTCACAATCCAGTTCGCGCAGAGCGTAGTCGGCAACACTGCCGATCAGGGCACGCTTGATCCCGCCCATACCCCGAGTACCCATGACCAGCAGATCGGGTCGATGCTTGTCGACCATCCGCTGCAACACGTTGCCCGGCAGCCCGACGGCCACCAGTTGTTCATCGATGCGTTCTTCCAGGTGTTGGTCGTGGAGGAACATCTTCAGTTCTTCGACGGCCTGGCGCGATTCGGTGCCGACGAATTCGTCGATGCGCTCCTCGCTCACCCCGGAGTACTGCATCATGCCCTTGGCCAGCGGGCTGAAGGCATAGACGCCCCGGCGCACGGCGCCTTCGAGCAGGCCCAGCTCATCGGCCACTTCCACCGCGTGGGCCGAAGCCGGCGAGGTGTCGAGGGCGATCAGCAGGTCGCGGTACTGGCCGCCGGCCGGCTGGTTGACCACCAGCACCGGCAGTTGCCCGGCGCGCAGCACTCGCTCGACCGTGGTGCCGACGAAGATGTCGCGCAGCACGCTCTTGCGGTGCGCGCCCATCACCAGCATCTCGCAGTTCTGCTGCTTCGCCGCGGCGAGGATCTGCTGATTCGGATCACCGCGCTCCACCAGCAGTTTCGGGCAGGTGCCGCCCAGTTCCGTCAGCTCCACCAGCCGCGCTTCGAGCATCAGGCGCACCTGGGTGACTTCCTGCTCGACCAGCGCCGAGGGCTGGTCCTCGTCGACCACGTACAGCACGGTCCAGGGGCAGGCGTAGCGCTTGGCCAACGCTGCCGCGCGGTGCAAAGCCTTTTCGGAACGGCCGGACAAATCCGTTGCGACCATTAACGACTTCATCATGCTGCTCCTCTCGTCGTCCTTCAGATGTGTCTATTGCACACGCGATGGGCCGTCGGGCGGTTGATGCATATCAAGTCAGGCCGGACCGTCCATCGAATTCGGCAGGTTCCTGACGAAGGACTGCAGTTCGGGGTAGAACTCTCGAAAGTCCTCGCTCAGCGGAGCATAGAGACGATCCAGTTCTTCCCAGGCGCCATCCAGCAGGGACGGCCTGGACAGGCGCCGGGACATTCCGCTGACCACGTCCTGCAGCACCTCGAACTGCCGGTAGCTGCCGAGCCAGTCCTGCGCCGCCATGCGCGGTGCAATGCGCGCCAGACGCTCCGGCAGGCCGGGCGTGCGGCCCAGTACACCGTAGACCCGTTGGGTGAAGTGCTCCAGCGGCTCGCCGGAGAATCGCCCCCAGTCGCGGGCCAGGCAGTGGTCGAAGAACACGTCGAGAAGCACGCCGGCCATGCGCCGGCGCTCGCTGGGGAAGCGCGCCTTGGCACTGTGTATCAAGGCATGACTGTCGGTGAAGGCGTCGATGCGCCGGTGCAGGCGGATGCCCGCCTCGATCTCGGCGGGCCATTGGCCAGCGAGCGGGCCTTTGACGAAGTCGCCATAGAGGCTGCCGAGCAGTTGGGCAGGCCGGTCGCCGCCCAGGTGGAGGTGCGCGAGGTAATTCATACGACGAGCTTAGCGCGGAACGGTGGTGACCTGTAGGAGCGGGGGGGGGGGGGGAGGCGGGGGGGGGGCGGGGGGGGAAGATTAGGGGGGCCGGAGGGCCCGCAAAACACACCC
>NZ_JBGLYK010000345.1:0-3753 GCF_047304025.1 Pseudomonas sp. Pseusp97
TGACAGCCGCCGCCAAGGCCGTGGCGTCGCCCAAGGCGCCAGCGGTGGCCGCGGCTGTCAAGCCCGAGGCCAAGGCACCGTCCAGGACTCCGGCGCAGGTGAAGAAGCCGGTCGATCCGCTCGTCACGCATCCACTGCCGCCGGTGAAGCTTGATCTGCGCTTGCCCAAGGAGATGGTTCGCCAGTTGGAGCCGGATGAATCGGTGAGCGAGTTGGATGAAGAAAAGCCGATCCTGCCGCCGATGTTCGGCGAGAAGACCGGGCAGAGTCCGTTCCAGGTGGGTGGCCGGCTGATCCAGCGCGAGCCCAACGAGCGTGAAACCGGCGATGACAGCTGGCACTCGGATATCCGTGGGGCCGAGCTGCAATTCCAGTTCCGCAACTGACCTCCCGACACCGCTGGGCAGTGCCCCTGCCTTTCTCTGGATGTCTTGCCGGGGGTTCCCTCTCCCTGGCCCTCTCCCTGAAGGGAGAGGGAACCGTTCGGCTCAGGATGAAACCCATCCATCTGCCGGAAGGGCAGGCCCCACGACTTCATGCAGGAGCGAGCTTGCTCGCGAACATCGCCGCGCCCGAAACGCCAGAAAAAACTCGCGAGCAGGAACTGGGCGTATCCCTTCTGTCCGAGGAACAGCCGATCAGAAGCGGTACACCCCGCCGCGAATCTCTTCGTAAAGCGCCCTGTCCAGCTCCCGATACGCCGCCTCGCCGGGCAGCCGCACGAACAGTGCTTCGTTCACGGCTGACGGGTCGTACGCGTTGCGCTTGAGGTCGGTCTTCTTGTACTTGAAGGTCCCGGTGGTCTCCACCTGAGCCAGCAAGCGCAGGAACACCGGCACGGCGTACGCCGGCAGCTCGCGGTCCAGGTGCGCGGCGAGCTGGGCGGGTTCAAGGCTGGCGCCGTCGCCCAGGCGCAGAGCGGCCATGCCACAGCGGCCGTTGGTGCCGGGGATCTCCACGCCGTAGACCACCGCATCCTCCACACCGGGGAAGGCACCCAGGGCGTTCTCTACTTCGGTGGTGGAAACGTTCTCGCCCTTCCAGCGGAAGGTGTCGCCCAGCCTGTCGACGAACTGGGTGTGCTTGAAGCCGATGTCGCGCATCAGGTCGCCGGTGTTGAACCAGGTATCGCCTTCCTTGAACACGTTGCGGTAGATCACCGCCTCGCTCTTGGCCGGGTCGGTGTAGCCGTCGAAAGGCCACTTGTCACTGATCTCGCTGATCAGCAGGCCGGCTTCGCCCTTGTTGACCTTTTCCATGAATCCCCTGGCATTGCGCACCGGCTGGTCGTTCTCCAGGTCATAGCGCACGATCGCGTAGGTTGCCGGCGAGAAGCCTACTGTATTGTCGAAGTTGAATACGTTGGTAAAGCCGATGTTGCCCTCGCTGGAGGCGTAGAACTCGGTGATGCGCTCGATGCCGAAGCGCTCCTTGAACTCGTTCCAGATCGACGGGCGCAGACCGTTGCCGATCATGCAGGTCAGGCTGTTGCCGCGCTCTTCCGCGCATTCTGGCTGGTTGAGCAGGTAGCGGCAGAGTTCGCCGATATAGCCGAAGCAGGTCGCCTGGTAGGTCTGCACATCCTTCCAGAAGGCGCTGGCGGAGAACTTGCGGCGCAGGGCGATGGCCGCGCCACCGGCGAGCACGGCGCTCCAGCACACGGTCACGGCATTGTTGTGGTAGCAGGGCAGGGTCAGGTAGAGCACGTCGTTGTTGGTCAGACCGAGCCCGGAGTGGCCGAAGCCGCCGTAGGCCTTGATCCACTTGCCGTGGCTCATGATCGAGGCCTTCGGCAGGCCGGTGGTGCCGGAGGTGTAGATGTAGAAGCAGGCGTCCTTCAGGCGTACCCGCGCGGTCTGGGCGAGGTTGTTCGAATCCTGCTCCTGGGCCAGGCGCATCAGGCCCTGCCAGCCGGCCGGGGGCTGCGCCGAGTCTTCACCGTCGGCAATCCAGTAGCAGCGGCCGCCGCTGTTCTCCAGGGCCGGGCGAACCTCTTCGAACGCCTCGCGCAGCTCTTCGCCGACCACGAAGTGGCTGGGCTTGACCAGGTTGAGGCTGTGGCTGAGCACCTGGCCGCGCTGGGTGGTATTGACCAGCGCGCCGATGGCGCCGAGCTTGGCCAGGGCGGCGAGCACCACCATGAGTTCGGCACGGTTCTCCAGCATCACCGCGACCACGCTGGCGTGGCCCACGCCCTCGGCCTGTAAGGCCCGCGCCAGTCGGTTGGCCCAGCCGTTGAAGAGGGCGTAGGACAGGCGCCGCCGCTCATCGATCAGCGCCGGGCTGTCCGGATACAGGCGAGCGGCTCGCTCCAGCGCCCAGCCCAGGGAGAGGTTCTTCTCGCGGTTGCGGATGCCGGTGTAATACAGCCCCCGCAGCATGCGTGGCACGCGGCCGAGGGTGGCCGGCAGATGAGCGAGGAAGCGGGTCGGGGTGATGATATCGGCGTGGGTCATTGACGCGTGCCCTTATTGTCATTGTTGTCTGGCGTGCAGACGCTCAAGCGCGACTCTAGGCCGGCTCCCGGCGGGAGACTATGGCCCAGGCGCGCGCCGGGCCGGGCAGATCGGCAAACCGGCCGGCAGAGCGTTCATGGCAGTCTAGGAGCGGATGGCCGGGCGGCCAGGGCGGGTTTGTGTCGATTGGTAAACGCCGAAGGATGCGCTGCCAGGGCGGTTCGGCGGACAACGCGTGCCGCGTTATGCGCCCTGCGCGTAAGCGTTGCCTGGCCGGGCGGAGGGCGAATAACCGCTTGCGGTTATCCGCCGTTGGCCGCGGTGCGATGGGGCGGTCAGTCGAGGAACAGGTCGGGCACCAGGCCGCCGCCGTTCGGGTCGAAGCGGTACTGCTCGAAGTCGCTCTGGCCCTGTTCGCGCAGGATGTCCTCGTCGATCAGCAGGCGCCCGCTGATGGCGCGCTCGCTGCTGGAGAGAATCGCATGGGCGGCGTCGGCCATGATCGCCGGGGTGCGCGCGCGCTTGAAGGCGTCGCGGCTGCCCAGCTCGAACTCGATGGCGGCGGTGGCGATCATGGTCTTCGGCCACAGCGCATTGACGCTGATGCCGTACTTCTTGAACTCCTCGTGCATTCCCAGGGTGAGCATGCTCATGCCGTACTTGGTGACGGTGTAGGGGCCGTGCTGGGCGAACCACTTGCCGGCCAGGTTGATCGGCGGCGACAGGCTGAGGATGTGACCCTTGCTCTGCTTCAGGTAGGGCAGCGCGGCCTGGCTGCAGACCATCACGGCACGGGTGTTGATCTGGTACATCAGATCGAAGCGCTTGGGCTCCAGGCGCTCCACGCCGACCAGCTTGATGGCCCCGGCGTTGTTCACCACCGCGTCGATGCCGCCGAAGTGTTCGGCAGCCTTGGCCATGGCCTCGCGTACGGCGTTCTCGTCGCGCACGTCCAGTTGCAGGGCCAGCGCCTGGCCGCCAGCGGCCTCGACTTCCGCGGCGACGCTGAAGATGGTGCCTTCGAGTTTCGGGTGGGGCTCGGCGCTCTTGGCGGCGATGACGATGTTGGCGCCGTCGCGGGCGGCGCGCAGGGCGATCTCGCGGCCGATGCCACGGCTGGCGCCGGTGATGAAGAGGGTTTTGCCGGAAAGGGACATGTTTGGGTGCTCCGTGTTCTTGTTGTCTTGTTCTGACGGATGGGGTCTGTAGGAGCGGGGGGGGGGGGGGGGGCCCCCCCCCCCGCCCGCGGGTGGTGTGTGGGTGGTCAGGGGGCGAACAAAAAAAAAAAAAAAAAAAA
>NZ_JBGLYK010000346.1:0-3739 GCF_047304025.1 Pseudomonas sp. Pseusp97
GCCTCACGCCGGACGCCCCAGGTGCAATGCGTTCGCGAGCAAGCTCGCTCCTACAGCCTGCGTCCGGCTGTGTACCGATGAGTAGGAACAGGCGGAGAACGTGCCGGGTCATGCGCCCTACCTATCCGGTCCTCGGCGTCGCATGCTTTGGAAGCTTTTCGTAGGAGCGAGCTTGCTCGCGAACCGCTTCACGCCGGACACCCCAGGTGCAACGCATTCGCGAGCAAGCTCGCTCCTACAGCCTGCGTCCGGCTGTGTGCCGACGAGGAACAGGCGGATAACCGTGCCGAGTTATGCGCCCTACCTATCCGGTCCTCGGCGTCGCAGGTCGTGGAAGCTTTTCGTAGGAGCGAGCTTGCTCGCGAACCGCTTCACGCCGGACGCCCCAGGTGCAACGCGTTCGCGAGTAAGCTCGCTCCTACAGCCTGCGTTGTGGTGACGAGTAGAGGCTGGCGGATAACCGTGCCGGGTCATGCGCCCTACCTATCCGGTCCTCGGCGTCGCAGGCTGTGGAAGCTTTTCGTAGGAGCGAGCTTGCTCGCGAACCGCCTCACGCCGGACGCCCCAGGTGCAACGCGTTCGCGAGCAAGCTCGCTCCTACAGCCTGCGTCCGGCTGTGTGCCGACGAGGAGGGGCAGGCGGAGAACGTGCGGAGTTATGCGCCCTACAGCTGGAATATCAGCCCTCGCTCCTACGTGCCCTTCCAGTTCTGCCGCCGCATCATCAGCGCCAGCCCACTCCCGCACGCCGCAGCTCGGCCGGCAACGGCACCGGCGGATGCGCCACATCAACGCGACGGAACGGCTCGGCAAGCTGATCGAAGTACGCCACCGGATAGTCGGGTCGGTCACCGATGCCCAGGTCATCCTCCGCCAGCGCATAGTCCGGCAGGTGCAGCGCAGTTCCCAGCAGGCGATCCCAGAAGCTGAAGAACAGCGCGAAATTCACGTCACCCGCCGTGCCGTATTTCAGGTGGTGCAGGCGATGCAGCGGCGCCCAGGCGAACAGGTGGCGCAACGCGCCGATGCGCATGTCCACGTTGCTGTGCTGCAGCAGCAACTGGATGGCGATGGCAAACGCCAGCAGCGCGGCAATCTCCACCGGGATGCCCAGCAACAGCAGCGGCAGCGTGCCTCCCAGCGCCTCCAGCATCTGGTGCAGCGGGTGCTTCATCAGCCCATTGAAACCGTACATCCGCGTGACGCTGTGGTGCACAGCATGCAGGCGCCACAACAGGGCCGAACGGTGGCTGGCGTAGTGCACCAGGGTGATGCCGAGGTCGGCTATCAATAGCGCCGCCAGCAATTGCAGCGCCAGCGGCCAATCCATTGGCCATAGCCCGAAATGCGGCAGCCATGCGGCGATCAGCGGGATGGCGGCGATCCCCACTGCGTTCAGCGTCTCGTTGACCAGCGCATGGATAAGGTCGCGGGCGCCATCGCCGTGGCTCTCGTTCCAGCCCGCTCGATAGGGCCAGAGTCGCTCGGCGAGGAAGGCCAGCAGGATCGCCAGCGGCAACAGCGCCGGCAGGCACAGCAGCGATACGCCTTCACCGACCAGGAACAGGGCCAGGCCGAGGAAGCCGAAGAAGAACGCGGGGGCGTAGAGATGGCGCATGGGGCAGCTCCAGTGCAGGAAGAGCCGCCAGTGTTCCCGCCTTCACCGCACCCGCGCTTGAACAATCCGCGCATTCCAGCCCGGTATGGCGCACGGGTTTTCCACGCACCTGGAGCAGCCTCAGCGACTCCTTGAAATCACACTGAGCATGTACTGGTTCAGATCGCGCAGGTCATCGATGCTCCAGGCATGCGGCGGTATCTTCACGCCGTTCTCGCGCAAGGTCCTGGGAATCAGATTGCCGTTGGGGCGCAGCACCACCGAAGACACGATGACGCCCGGATACTCGCTCAGACGCTTCCTGAAAGCGGGCGTCGTGAGATCGGGCGTGGGCGGGTTGCTCTTGCGCGCCAGCGGCCCTGTCGCCTTGATGTCCGCGCCGTGGCAAACCGCGCAGCGCTGGGTAAAGAGGTTCTTGCCGTTGAGGTTATCCGCGAAGGCTGGCGCCAATTGCGCGAGCGACAGAATCGCGGTCAAACCGATGCACAATGCTTTCACTTGCCTGCTTCCTTGCCTTACGAATCGATCCCGGGTCCCTCAGCGCCGCCAGGCACACCCCAGCGCGCTGAGCGCCAGTATCGCCGCAGCGCCTGCATAAGCCCAGAGCGCCGGCACCTGCGGCAGCAGCACGCCGGCCAGGATCGGCCCGAGCCCCGCGCCGATGTCGCGCCACACCGCGTTGCCCGCCAGTGCCTGGATGCGCGCTTGCGGGTTGCGCTGCGCCACCAGCGTCACCACCAGCGGCAGCTGCAGCGCGCGCAGCACCAGCACGAAAAAGGCGCCAATGAACAGCCAGTAGCTGCCGAACATCAGCAGCGCCAGCGAGGTGGCCAGCGACAGCACGACCAGCATGCGCAACGCGCCGAAGCGATCGGCCAGGCGCCCGCCGAACGGACTGAAGAGCATCTCGCTGAGGTAGCGCACCGCCATCAGCACGCCGGCCACCAGCACGCCGGTGCCGCCCAGGTGGGTCTGCGCATAGAGCGACAGGCCGAAGATGAACAGGCCATCCAGGGTCACGCCTTCGATGAAGGACCAGGTGGAAATGCTGTCCGGCAGGCGCAGCCGGCGACCACTGTTCGAGGGGATGTCGTGCGGCCTGTCGGGCAGCGCGCGGGCGCGCCACAGGCCGCACAGGGCACTGGCGCAGAGGACGAAGAAGATACTGCGCGGGCCCAGTGCCTGGGCCATCACCGCGCCCAGCGGGAGGAACAGCATCGGCCCGATGGAAAGCGTCGCCCGCGAGCGCCCGGCACGCCGCGCGGCACCCTGGGCCTCGGCGGTGGCGAGGGTCTGGGTACTGAGGTTGAACGTGGCGAAGCACAGGCCCCAGACCAGGCGCAGCACCAGCAGCGCGGCGAAGCCGGACAGGGTCGCATTGCCCAGCGCGCAGACCGCCGCCGCGAAGGCGGCAAGGCTGCATGCTGCGCGGTCGCCGTGACGGCCATAGAAGCGCACCACCCAGCCGTAGCCGACGATACGCACCAGCCGGTTGGCCGCCAGCAGGATACCCGCTTCCACCAGGGTCACACCGAAATCCGCCGCGTACATCGGCAGCAGCAGGTACAGCAGCACGTCGCTGGGCAGGCACAGGCTGAGCACCTGGGCGGAGTTGCGTGAATCTCGGTCGGCCCGCTGCAGGGCAGGCGCGGAAGCGGACGACATGACAGCCTCGTGACAACGACGGGGCCCGCAGGATAACCCGCGCCCCGCCCAGCAAGACAAGCCTCAGGCCGGCATTGCGCGGACCTGCACTGCTCGATGCAGCCGAACAGCCGCGAGGTGATCATCCATGCAGTGGTGAACGGCATCGGTACGCCTGGCTCAAGAGAGATGCGACAGGCCCGCTGATCACCCACCGGCTGAACGGCCGCAGGATGGCCTGGAGCGCAGCGATACCCATCACCGCCGTGCGCCCTCAGCCTGGCTATCACTCCGCTCCACCCATCCTACAAGAGCGCCCAGCGGGAACCGCGTCGCTGATTATTCACCGGCTGAACACCCATAGGATGGCGTGGAGCGCAGCGATACCCATCACGCTCGTGCGCCGTCAGCATGGGTGACGCTGCGCGCCACCCTTCCTGCAAACCGGCTTTTCGTAGGAGCGAGCTTGCTCGCGAAC
>NZ_JBGLYK010000347.1:0-3734 GCF_047304025.1 Pseudomonas sp. Pseusp97
TTATACTAGACAGCCACCGGCGCCGCCGGGGTCTGCCATGGCCTGTTCGCTTCCGGCGGGCCGCTGCTGGTCTACGCGCTGGCGACCCGCCCGCTGGACAAGACGCGTCTGCGCGCCACCCTGGTCTGCGTCTGGTTCACCCTCAACGGGCTGCTGACCCTGGCCTTCCTCCTCGACGGCCGCCTGCGCCCGGCACTGCCCCAGGTGCTCGCCTACGCGCCCCTGCTGCTGGTCGGCGTGTGGCTGGGCGAACGCCTGCACCATCGTTTCGAGGAACACCACTTCCGCCTTGCCATCCACTGCCTGCTGCTGGCCAGCGGCGTCCTGCTGCTGTCGCCCTGGAGCCTCCTGTGAGCTACGACATCATCATCAAGAACGGCCTGTACTTCGACGGCAGCGACGCCTCCGGCAGCCTGCGCCACGTCGGCATCAAGGACGGCCGCATCGACACCCTGAGCGTCAGCCCGCTGGACGAGAGCGGCTGCGCGCAGGTCATCGACGCCGCCGGCAAATGGGTCACCCCCGGCTTCCTGGAAATCCACTCGCACTACGACGCCGAGGCCATCGCCGCGCCAGCGTTGAAGGAATCGGTGCGACACGGCGTAACCACCGTGTCGGTCGGCTCCTGCTCCATCAGCATGGTGCTGGGCGAGGCCGAGGATTGCTCGGACCTGTTCACCCGCGTCGAAGCCGTGCCGCGCGAGCAGGTATTGCCGATCCTGCGCGACAAGCGCACCTGGAAGGACGCCAAGGGCTACCGCGCCTTCTACGATCAGCAGCCGCTGGGGCCGAACCTCTGCTCCTTCCTCGGCCACTCCGAATTGCGCGTCACGGTGATGGGCCTGGAGCGCGCCATCAGCGGCGCCAAGCCCACCGAAGCGGAGCTTTCGCGCATGGAAGAACTGCTGGAGCAGGCGCTGGATGCCGGCTGCTTCGGCCTCTCGGTGATGACCACACGGCTGGACAAGATGGACGGCGACCGCGCCTGGTCCAGCCCGTTGCCCTCGACGTTCGCCAGCTGGAAGGAATTCTCCCGGCTGTTCGCCGTGCTGCGCCGGCGCAACGCGCTGATGCAGGGCGCGCCCAACGCAGTCACCAAGATCAACGTGTTCGCCTTCCTCTACCAGGCCCACGGCTGGTTCCGCCGCCCGCTCAAGTGCTCGATGCTCACCGCGCTGGACTTGAAATCCCAGCCGTTCATGCACCGCATCACCCGCGCCTCCGGCTGGGTCGCCAACCGCCTGCTGCGCGGCAGCTACCGCTGGCAGACCCTGCCCGCGCCCTTCGTGGTGCGCATCGAGGGGCTGAACATGAACGGCTTCGAGGAGTTCGGCGCCGGCGAGGTGCTCCGCGACATCAAGGACCCGGAAGAGCTCTACACGCGTATCCAGGACCCGGCCTTCCGCGAGCGCTTCAAGAAGGACATCAAGGCCACCCTCAGCCTCGGCCTGTGGCACCGCAACCTGTCGGACTGCTGGGTGCGCGAATGCCCGGACGCAGCGCTGGTCGGGCGCAACTTCGAGGACATCGGCCGAGAGCGCGGGCTGGACCCGGTGGACGCCTTCTTCGAACTGGCCGGCCAGTACCGCAACGACCTCAAGTGGACCACCTGCTACGGCAACCACCGCCCGCAGATCATGGCCAAGCTGCTGACCAGCCCCTGGACCCAGCCGGGCTTCGCCGACTCCGGCGCGCACCTGGCGTCGCACGCGCAGTACAACTTCCCGCTGCGCTTCCTCAAGTACGTGCGGGATGCCGAGCTGGCGGGCCAGGCGTTCATGGACACCGGCCGCGCGGTGCATCGGCTGACCGGCGAGCTGGCGGACTTCGCCGGGATCGATGCCGGCTATATCCGCGTCGGCGACCGTGCCGACCTGGTGGTGGTGAACCCGGCCGGCCTGACCGATGAGCTGGATGACGTCTGCGAAGCGCCGATGGAAGTGATCGGCCTGACCCGGCTGGTGAAGCGCAACGACGCTGCGGTGGAGGCCACGCTGATCAACGGGCGGGTGGCTTATCGGCGCGACGGGGGTTTCCCGGAAGCGTTGGGCAAGGAGCGCGGCTTCGGCCGGTTCCTGCCGGGACGGGATGTGCTGAGCCGGCCGCAGGAGGTGGCTGATGGGACACCGGCATTCGGTCGGTAGTTTCCGCGTTTGCGGCGGTTCGCGAGCAAGCTCGCTCCTACGAAGAGCAGGGCTCCCTGTAGGAGCGAGCTTGCTCGCGAACCCGCTTGACGCCGGCCTTGCCGGCGATTGATGGGTATCGCTGCGCTCCACGCCATCCTACGTAGAAGTCCACGGGATTCGATGCACAGGCAGCCCCACCGCGCGGCTGGCCGAGATTGACGCCTTGCCGCGCACTCACTAGAGTGCGCCGTTTCCGCCATTCCCCGTAATACCTGCACCATGACCCCGTTCTACCGCTTCGCCGATCCGTCCCTCGCCCTGCTGCGAGAGCCCCCGCGCGTACGCAAGATCGATACCGTGCTGCGCCGTCGCCGCAGCGTGCTGTTCGCCTTCACCTTCTCCCCGCCCGCCGGCTGCTGAGCCGGACGCCGCGCGCTCGCGCCGGCATTTCCGCATTCCGATTGCGCCCACCGGCAAGCACCGGCGGGCTCGTATGCATTTGCACGCCCGCCGCTGGAGCGCCCGGGCAAGAGAAGGTTTCCATGAATCCCCCAAGCATCCTCAACAAGCCGCTTCTCGCGGTGCTGCTGTTCGCCGTCTCCATCGTCGGCCTGAGCCTGGGCGCGACCTTGCCGCTGGTGGCGCTGCGCCTGCTGGACAACGGCGCCAGTGCGTTGCAGATCGGCATCCTCTCGGCGGTGCCGGCGGCCGGCATGATCCTCGCCGCCACCCTGGTGGACCGCGCCTGCCAGCTGATGAGCCGGCGCCGCCTGTACCTGCTGTGCTTCGTGCTGTGCACCGCGAGCACCGCGGCCATCGAGTTCAGCAGCCATTCGCTCTGGCTGCTGGCTCTCGCGCGGCTGGCGCTGGGCGTCGGCATGGGCATCGCAATCATCCTCGGCGAGGCCTGGGTGAACGAGCTGTGCGGCGAGAACAATCGCGGCACCATCGTCGCCCTCTATGCCACCAGCTTCACCGCCTTCCAGTTGCTCGGCCCGACCCTGGTCGCGCTGCTCGGCGCGCAGACGCCGTGGGTGGTGCTGCTGGTCAGCGTCGGGCACCTGATTGCCCTGGCCACCGTAGCCATCGCCATGCCCGAGGAAGGCCTCCACGAACACGTCGAGGAGCCGCGCAGCTTCTCCCTGGCCGGCTTCCTGCGGGTGGCGCCGGCGCTGTGCATGGGCGTACTGTTCTTCTCCTTCTTCGACAGCGTGGTGCTGTCGCTCTTCCCGGTCTACGCCTCCAGCCACGGCTACGCGGTAGGGATTGCCGCGTTCATGGCGACGGTGATCCTGCTCGGCGACATGCTCTGCCAGCTGCCGCTGGGCTGGCTCTCCGACCGCCTCGACCGGCCCACCCTGCACTTCGCCTGCGGTGTCGCGGCGATGCTGATCGGTCTCGCCCTGCCCTGGCTGATCAGTCAGCCGGGGCTGCTGTGGCCGGCGCTGATGCTGCTCGGCGCGGTGGCTGGCGGCGTCTACACCCTGGCGCTGGTGCTGATCGGCCAGCGCTTCCGCGGCCGCGACCTGGTCACCGCCAACGCCGCCGCCGGCATGCTCTGGGGCGGCGGCAGCCCTGTCGCGTATACCCATCGCCGCGCCCCCGAGC
>NZ_JBGLYK010000348.1:0-3731 GCF_047304025.1 Pseudomonas sp. Pseusp97
GAGGATGACTGGGAAGAGTTCTGATCGGGCGGGCGGAGGCCAGCGGCACCACGGTGGCGGCGATGGATTCGAGCTTGAACACCCCCACCTGCTGGTTGAGCATGCCGGCCTGTTCCTGCAGGGCCTCGGCCGAGGCGGCGGCTTCTTCCACCAGCGCGGCGTTCTGCTGGGTCATCTCGTCCATCTGCGACACCGCGCCATTCACTTCCTCGATGCCGCTGCTCTGCTCGGCGGAAGCGGCGGCGATCTCGGCCATGATGTCGGTGACGCGCTTGATCGCCACCACGATGTCGCTCATGGTCTGGCCGGCCTGGGCGACCAGGGTGTTGCCGCTCTCGACCTTGTCCACCGAGTCGTTGATCAGCGTCTTGATCTCCTTGGCGGCGGCGGCGGAGCGCTGCGCCAGGGTGCGCACCTCACCGGCCACCACCGCGAAGCCGCGGCCCTGTTCGCCGGCGCGCGCGGCTTCCACCGCGGCGTTGAGGGCGAGGATGTTGGTCTGGAAGGCGATGCCGTCGATCACCCCGATGATGTCGGCAATCTTGCGCGCCGAGTCGTTGATGGCCGACATGGTGCCCACCACCTTCTGCACCACGCTGCCGCCCTCGGTGGCGACCTCGGACGCGTTCACCGCCAGCGAGTTGGCCTGGCGCGCGTTCTCGGCGTTGAGCTTCACGGTGCTGGTCAGCTCTTCCATACTCGAGGCGGTTTCCTCCAGGCTGGAGGCCTGCTGCTCGGTGCGGGTGGACAGTTCGGCGTTGCCGCTGGCGATCTCGCTGGCGGCGGTGTGGATGGTGTCGGCCGCTTCGCGGATCTGCCCGAGCATGCGCGACAGGCTCTGCGCGGTCTCGTTGGCGTAGTCCTTGAGCTCGCCGAAGGTGCCCTGGTAGTCGGCATCGATGCGCTGGGTCAGGTCGCCCTGGGCCAGGGCGCCGAGCACGCGGGTGACGTCGCGCAGGCCCTTGTCGGCGGTATCCACCAGGTTGTTCAGGCCGGTGGCGATCTTCAGGAAGAAGCCTTCCTTGTTAGAGGCTTCGATGCGCTTGCTGAAGTCACCGGCGACGGCGGCGTCCACCAGTTGCGAGACTTCCTGTTCGGCGCGGAACTCCTCGGTGCGGTCGGTCCACTGCACGGCCGAGCCCAGGCGCTCGCCGGCATCGTTGAACACCGGCACCACATCGAGGGCGAAACGGCGGCCACCCAGGTTCAGTTCGGCCTTATGCCGCGCGGTCAGGTGGGCGAGCATGCCGCGCTGGTGCGCCGGGTTCTTGTGGAACATGTCGATGTTGGCGCCCATCAGCCGGCTGGCGTTGAAGTTCGGCAGCTGCTTGCGGATGTCGGCCTCGGCGTGGCCGAGCATCTCGGTCACCGTGCGGTTCATGTAAATGATCTCGAGATCGTTGTTGGCGATCATCACGTTGGCCGAGACGTTGTCCAGCGCGCTCTTGATCCGCGCGTTGTACTCGGCGGCGTCGGCGCTGGCCTTGAGGCTGTCGCGCACGCCGTCGATGGCTTCGGTGATGATGGCCTTCTTGCCGGGCAGGCGGTCCATGTCCACCGAGTAATCGCCCTTGCCGTAGGCGGTGACGGTGGCGACGACCTTCATCTTCACCGCGATGTGCGCGGCGACCAGGTCGTTGATGCCCTTGGCGATGCGCGCCGGGCGGCCGGCGAACCTGTCCACCGGGATCACCTCGTCGATCCAGCCCAGCTCGTGCTGCCGGGTCATCTCCACCAGGCCGGCCTCCAGCGCTTCGGCCTGGGCCAGTTCGGTGCGCTGCTCGCGCAGGTTGCGCTGGACGCTGCGCAGCCCGTCGTAGAGACGCTCATAGCCGGGCGCGGGGGCTTCGCCGATGGCGACGTCGAGGTTGCCGTCCACCAGGCTGTGGAGGATGGCGGTGATGCGGTCGGCGCGTTGCTGCGCCACGGCGTGTGCGTTGAACAGACCCATTGTGGTTATCCTCGGCTGATTCTTCTTTTCGTGGCGCGATCAGGCTGCGGTTTCGTCGACCAGCGCCATTTCGCGGCTGGTCATGAGTTTTTCGATGTCCACCAGGATGAGCATCCGCTCACCGGCGGTGGCCAGGCCCAGCAGGTACTCGGTGTCGAAGCTGGCGGCGAATTCCGGGCGCGGCTTGATCTCCTCGCCGGCCAGGGCGATCACGTCGGAGACCGAGTCCACCACCGCGCCGACGATGCGCCGGCCGACGTTGAGGATGATCACCACGGTGAACTGGTCGTAGGTGATGTCGGCCAGGTTGAACTTGATGCGCAGGTCGACGATGGGAACGATGGCGCCGCGCAGGTTGATCACGCCCTTGATGAAGGCGGGGGCATTGGCGATCGCCGTGACCTGGTCGTAGCCACGGATCTCCTGCACGCGCAGGATGTCGATGGCGTATTCCTCGCGGCCCAGGGTGAAGGTCAGGTATTCCTGCACCGGGCTCGTCGCCGCAGTGGCTTCAGCTGCGCTCATGGGTGGGTTCTCCTTGTGCTGCCAGACGCGGCAGGGCATCGACATCGAGGATCAGGGCGACGCTGCCGTCGCCCATGATGGTGGCGCCGGCGATCCCATCGATCCGGCGGAAGTTCTGTTCCAGGCTCTTGATCACCACCTGCTGCTGGCCGACCAGTTCGTCGACCTGCAGGGCGAAGCTCCTGCCCTCGGATTCGAGGATCACCACGATTCCCTGCTCCGCCGGCACCGGCGCCGCGCCGATGCGCAGCAGCTGGTTGAGGGAGAACAGCGGCAGGTATTCGCCGCGCACGCGGATCACCGTCGATTCCTCGCCAGCGAGACCGCGCACGTCGTCGGCGCGGGCCTGCAGCGACTCGACGATGTAGGTCAGCGGCACCACGTAGTTGACCTTCTCCACGGCGACGATCAGGCCGTCGAGGATGGCCAGGGTCAGCGGCAGGCGGATGCCCATGCGCGTGCCCATGCCCGGCGCCGAATCGATGTCGATGCGCCCGCCCATGGCCTGGATGTTGCGCCGTACCACGTCCATCCCCACGCCCCGGCCGGAGAGCTCGGTGACCGCTTCGGCGGTGGAGAAGCCGGGCATGAAGATCAGTTGCCAGACGTCCGCATCGCTCATCCCGTCGTGCACGGCCAAGCCCTTCTCGCGGGCCTTGGCGAGGATGCGCTCGCGGGACAGGCCACGGCCGTCATCGGAGATTTCCACCACCACGCTGCCGCCCTGGTGGCTGGCGGCGAGCTTCACCGAGCCCTGGGCCGGCTTGCCGGCGGCCAGGCGTTCGGCGGGCGTCTCGATGCCGTGGTCGATGCTGTTGCGCACGATGTGGGTGAGCGGGTCGCTGAGCTTCTCGATGACGCTCTTGTCCAGCTCGGTGTGCTCGCCCTGCAGGATCAGTTCGACCTGCTTGCCCAGGCGCGCGGAGGTGTCGTGGACCAGGCGCGGGAAGCGGCTGAAGATGAAGCTGATCGGCAGCATGCGGATCGACATCACCGATTCCTGCAGGTCGCGGGTGTTGTGTTCCAGTTGCGCCAGGGCCTGCTGCAAGCGCTCGAAGTGCGTCGGGTCGAGGTCCTCGCTGAGCTGGCTGAGCATGGCCTGGGTGATCACCAGCTCGCCCACCAGGTTGATCAGGCTATCGATCTTCTCGACGCTGACGCGGATGGAGCTGGATTCGCTGTCGGTGCGCGGCGCGGCGGTGGGTTTGCTGGCGGGCGGCGGCGCCTTGGGCGCTTCGCTGAGCGGAGCGGGCGC
>NZ_JBGLYK010000349.1:0-3727 GCF_047304025.1 Pseudomonas sp. Pseusp97
GTCGGCGGCGACGTGGTGGTGACGCGCCTCGGCGGCCAGCACGTCGGCTTCGGCGGCTTCCAGCGCGGCGCGGTAGTCGCGGGCATCGATGCGCGCCAGCACCTGCCCGGCCTTCACCGACTGGTTGTCTTCCACCAGCACCTCTTCGATGAAGCCGGCGACTTTCGGCGCGACCAGGGTGAAGTCGGCATGGATATAGGCGTCGTCGGTGCTCTGCTCCCGGGCGGGGCCCAGCAGGCGCAGCAGCAGGTAGACGACAAGGGCGGGAAGCAGCACGGCAACCAGGGCCAGACTGCCGCGACGGGAGCTCAGTTTCGACATGGGCAGACCTATCAATGGGTGGGGACGACAGGGCGCGGCGGATAGACCCGCAGCGGCATCAGGGGGATCAGGACGAGCAGGGCGGCGGCCAGCCAGGACATCGCCAGCAGCGTGTCGGAGGCGGCGAGCACGCCGGCCTGGCCGCGCACCTGGCCGGCCAGGCGGCCGATGTTCTCGGCGCCGCCCAGTTGCTCCAGGCGCAGGCCGAGAGCCTGCGAGGCGTTGCCCAGGTGATCGACCAGGCGGTTGGAGTGGTAGTGCTCGCGCCAGGTCATCAGGATCGACACCACGGCGCTGCCGAGCACCGCCGAGAAGCCGCGCACGCTGTTGAACCAGGCTGAGGCGAACGGCCCTTCGATGGGCGCGACGACGCTGGTGGCGGACATCAGCAGCGGCACGATGGCCATCGGCTGGCCGATGATCTGCAGCGCCAGCAGCCAATAGAAATTCTCCCGCGTCCACTCGCTGGTCAGCTGGCTCATGCCGAAGGCCGACAGCCCGCACAGGCTGATGCCGATGGCCAGCACCCAGCGGCAATCCACCCGCGGGATGTTGCACAGCGCGGCCACCAGCGGCAGCGAGATCAGCTGCGGCAACGCCACCAGCAGCGCCATGGGTGCAGATTGCAGCGGACGATAGCCGTGGGCCGAGGCGAGGTAGGACGCCGGCACGCCAGCGCACGCGCCGAGCACTACCAGCACGCCGGCGAGGGTGATCAGCGCGTGGGTGAAATTGCGTCGCTTGAGGATGTCCAGACGGTAGAAGGGCAGCGGGTGCGTCCATTCGTTGATGAAGAAGGCCACCAGCAGCCCGGCGCCGCCGACCACCAGCAGGGTGATCAGGTCGGATTCGAACCAGTCCAGGCGCTCGCCCTGCAGCAGGCCCATCACCAGCATCAGGATGCCCGGCAGGCCTAGGGCGAGACCCGGGTAATCGAATTGCTTCAGGCGCTCCAGGCGCAGCGGGTCCTGCGGGATGCCCCAGGCGACGGCGGCCAGCGCCACCGCGCAGAGCGGGATGACCTGCCAGAACACCCATTGCCAGCCGACGAACTCGGTCCACAGCGCCGCCAGCGGCATGCCCAGGTTCGGCGCGAAGGTCGCGGTCAGCGCATAGGCGCCCAGGCCGTAGAGCTTGATCCCCGGCGGCAGGAAGCGCAGCGCCACGGTCATCAGCATCGGCGGCATGCAGCCGCCGGCGAAACCCTGCAGCAGGCGCAGCAGGTAGAGCGTCTCGACATTCGGCGCGAACGGGCAGAGCAGCGCGAGCAGGGCGAAGCAGGCGATGGCGCCGAGGGTGAAGCGACGCAGCGACAGGGTGACCGAGAACCATGGGGCGAAGGCCATGGCGGCAACCTGCGCCGCCGAATACAGGGCGATCAGCCAGGTACCTTCGTCGTGGCCGATGGACAGCGCGCCGCGCACGTCGGTCATGGCGAGGTCGGTGACCTTCTCGTTGAGGCCGGCGCTGAGGGAGGCGACCAGCACGCCGATCATGCCGACCACGATGCGCGGGCCGAAGGGCTGGGCAACAGGCGCGGAAGTTTTCGCGGGTTGCGGGCTGGCGGCGGAAACCGGGGCGAGCGCGGTCATGGCCGGTCTCCACGGGGGTGGCCGATGCCGCCGCCCTTGGGCGGTGAGGTGCAAGGCATAGGAATCAACTCGGGTATTTGCGACCGAGTCTAGGGAAGGGCGATAGCTGTGGAAATTGAAATGATTGCAGCTAATTAGTGCGCTTGGTGCACTTTACGCACGCTCAGCTCAGCAGGCCGGAGCTCTCCCGCAATTCGATGCACACGCGCTTCACCGTCTGCCGCAGCCAGCTGTGCGCCGGGTCGTTGTCGAAACGCGGGTGCCAGGCCTGGATGATCACCACCGACTTGAGCGGCAGCGGAATATCGAACTGGCGCAGGGCGAACCCCAGGCGATCCAGGCGCCACAGCGAGTGCTCGGGAATCGGCAGCACCAGGTCGGATTCCAGCAGGGCGAAGATCGAGGAGTGGAAGGTCGGTGCGGTGAGGCGGATTTCCCGTTGCAAGCCGAGGTTGGCCAGTTCCTCGTCGATCGGCCCGCGGGACTTGCCGCGCCGTGACACGCTGATCTGCGGAAAGGCGGCAAAGCGTTCGGCGGTGATTTCGCCGTCGAAGATGGGGTGATCGCGCCGCGCCAGGCCGACGAAGTTGGTGGTGAACAGTGTCTGCGTGCGGATTTCCGGCTCCAGCGTCGAAGCGCCGCCGATGTACAGGTCGATGCGGTTCTGCCGCAGGGCTTCGTCGTCGAAGTCGGCTTCCGGGGCGATGCGCAGGCTGCAGCGCGGCGCCTCTTCCTTCATCACCGCCAGCATGCGCGAGGCGAAGCCGCCCACCAGCACGTTGTTGGAGCGCAGCACGAAGCAGCGCTCGAGCTGGTCCATGCGCAGGTTTTCCTTGGCGTTGAACAGGCGCGTGGCGTGTTCCACCAAGTCGCTGACTTCCTCGCGCAACTGCAGTGCGCGGGGAGTAGGGACCAGGTTGCGTCCGGCGCGGACCATGATCGGGTCGCCCACGGCCTCGCGGATGCGCGACAGGGTGCGGCTCATCGCCGGTGGGCTGAGGTGCATGCGCCGCGCAGCGCCGACCACGCTACCTTCCTCCAGCAGGATATTGAGGGCGACCAGCAGGTTGAGATCGGGCAGGGCCATGGTGACTCCCAGAGCAGTTGACGCGAGGTTTGTCATGTTCCATGGCGAAGGGCCGAATGGGCAAGCGTGCGTTTCATGCAATGGTCCATTACGTTTTGCGTGCCTTTACGGTCCGCGTCCCGGCCCGAAGAATGGCGGCGGATTTCGTTTTTTGAGGAAGAAAGGCATGTTCAAACGGATTCTGCTGGCCGTCGACGGCGCGGCGCAGTCGCAGCGCATCATCGCGACTGCCGGCGAGCTGGCGCGCTGCAACGGGGCGCAGGTGCACGTGGTCTGCGCCGTGGATCGAGCCTTCGCCATGCCGCGCCAGGATGCCCTGGAGTACCCGCCGGCCGAACTGGAGCAGCACGAGGCCCAGGCGCTGGTGGATGAGGCGGTGGCGCAGTTGCAGCCTTGCGTTGCGTCGGGTGCCGTGGTGGCCGGCGATCCGGCGCGGGCAATCCTGCGCGAGGCGGAGCGGCTGGAGTGCGACCTGATCGTGATCGGTCACCGGCACCTGGGGCGTATCGAGCGGCTGCTGGACCCTTCCGTGGGGCAGCGGGTGATCGAGCGGGCGCCCTGTCCGGTGTTGGTTGAGGGGCGGGAATAGGGTGGTCGGTGCCGTGGGGGGGGGGGGGGGGGGGGGGGGGGGGGGGGGGGGGGGGGGGGGGGGGGGGGGGGGGGGGGGGGGGGGGGGGGGGGGGGGGGGGGGGGGGGGGGGGGGGGGGGGGGGGGGGGGGGGGGGGGG
>NZ_JBGLYK010000034.1:0-36011 GCF_047304025.1 Pseudomonas sp. Pseusp97
TCCACCAGCAGTTCGGCGATCAGCCGCGCCCCGGCCTCGCGGCGGGCGACGGCCTGGGCTTCGTGATCGGCCACCAGACGGTCCAGCTGCGGCCGCGCACGCTCCAGCAACAGCGCCAGGCTTTCGTAGAGACGCCGCTCGCCATCCAGCGGCGGTGCGACGCTGTCGAACCGCACCAGCGCGTGCAGGCCGAGACGGGACAGCGCCTCGCGCCACTGCTCCTCACGGTGCTGTGGGCTGGCAACGAAATTCAGCACTGGCAGCAATGGCCGCGCGCAGGCAGCAAGGACTGCCAGTTCGTCGCGATACTTGGCCAGCACCGGCTCGCGGGCGTCGATGACGTAGAGACCGGCATCGGAAGCCAGCAACTGGCGCAGCACCTTGGCTTCCTGCTCGAAGCGGCCGCGGGCTTCGCTGCCCTCGAGGAAGCGGCGCAGCTTTTCCGGGCCGTCCAGGCGCTCGCCGGGGCGCTCCAGGCCATCGAGGAAATCGCGCAGGGCGATGGCGTCTTCCAGGCCCGGCGTGTCGTAGAGTTCCAGCAGCGGTTCGCCGTCCACCGACAGCCGTGCACCCTCCACATGCCGCGTGGTGCTGGGGCGATGGGATACCTCGCCGAAGCCCACGTCGCGGGTCAGGGTGCGCAGCAGGGAGGTCTTGCCGACGTTGGTGTGGCCGACCACGGCCAGTTTCAGCGCATCAGTCATGCCCGGTCTCCAGCCAGCCCAGTGGCGACGCCGAGGTATGCGGCAATTGCAGGCGCTCGATGCCGGCGTGCCAGTCGCCCAGGCGTTCGGCATCCAGCGCCTCGCCGGTAGGCGCCTGCAGCAGCCAGACGCGGGTGGCCGCTGCACAGCGCGACAGTTCGGCGATCAACGCCAGAGTGCCGCGATCCGGCGAGCGGCGCGGGTCGCAGGCGATCACCAGGCGCGCCGGCGGGTAGCGGGTGAGTTGTTCCAGCAGGCGGCGGCGTTGGGCGCCATCGTCGAGGTCGCCGGCGTTGGCGATGCCTTGCGCCAGCTTCGGCGGCCAGTTGGGCCGGTCCAGCAGTTCGATGGACACCAGCACGGCACCGTCGGCGGTGGTCGCCGGGGCCTGCGCCTGCGGTTCGACCAGTTCGTCCGGCGCGGCATCGCTGACACCCAGGCGCTCGCTGGCCGGCATCAACCTTTCGCGCAGCAGCGCATAGCCAGGCAGCGAGACATCCAGCGCCAACTGCGCGCGCCCGCGCTTCCAGCGCCACAGGCAGAGCAGCCAGAGCGCGCCGCGCAGCAGCACCCCGTACACCAGGAGGATGCCCACCAGCCAGCCGGCCCAGGCGTGGCGCGCGTTCTCGCTGGCCACCAGGGCATCGCCGCTGGCGCGCACCAGCTCGGAATCCGGCTGCGGGAAGCCGAGCAGCGAGGGCAACGCGCCGAGGCCGTGGGTCAAGGCGATGAAGGTGTCGCCGCCGAGGATGGTGGTCTCCCAGACGAAGCCGTAGCGCCGCGTCGCCAGCAGCGCCAGCATCACGCCGAGCGCGCTGCCCAACGCCACCAGCCAGAGGCCATGGACCAGCAGGCCGAGCGCCCAACGGGTGAGCTTCTGTCGGTCCAGCAGCACCAGCAGCGCGGGAGCCAGCTGGGCGGCATGGGCGTCGCGGGCGAACTTGCCGCTCAGCCACAACCACAGGCGGCCGAGCGCACCGGCGGCCTCGCCGCCAGCGAAGAACGCCAGCGTCCAGCCCGTCAGGGTAATCAGGTGCAGGCCGAGCAGGCTGGCCAGGGCCCAGAACACATTCACCGGGCGCAGGCCGTCGCCAAGGGCGGCGAGGGCCAGGCCGCCGCCGGTGAACAACGCCAGCGCCAGCAGCAGGTAAAGGGCCAGGCGCGAGCCCTGTACCCAGGTGCGCAGTGCGTCGCGCTGACCGTCGCGCTCGGCGAGCAGCTGCGCGCGGTTCTGCAGGCGGTGTGCGAGGTCGCCACCGCTGACGATGGCGCGGCGATTGGCTTCGCTGTCTTCCAGCGGGCCGACCTGCTCTTCGCGGAGGCGCACGGCCTCGCACAGCCACAGGGATTCGAGGGCGGAAGCGGGGGTTTCGCTCACGGGGTCTCCGACAATCGGTACTCGGCCCCAAGGATAACCGCTGCTCGCCGCCGCGTCCCGGCACCGCCGGTAACACCCGGTGGCGTCAACCAAACCAAGGAGGGGCTCTCGCCGCGCGCGGCCAGCCTCAGACTCAGGGGATAACTACAACAATGAGGCCTTGCCATGCTGCGCTCGATGCTCAGTGCCTTGCCCCTGCTGCTGGCCGCCGCCACCGTGGCCGCCGTGGAAACGCCGTCGGTGCGCCCCTCCGCCTGGGGCCCGGACACCCCGCTGATGCAGGCTGTGCCGCCGCGTGTGCTGGACGCCAATGTCAGCGCCCGGCAGTCCGACAGCAACACCTCGCAACTGTGGATCAGCCACACCGACTTCCGCCTGCACGACGACATCGGTTTCTTCATCCGCCGGATGCTGATCCAGATGAGTCCGGTGGCCGGCAGCGGTACGCCGTTGATGCTCGACGATCCAAAATCCATGGTCGCGCGCATCCAGGCCGGGGATATCTTCGTCGCCGACGCCACCCTGGCCAGCCTGCTCAACGAGGAGCTGCGCAACGCCAACGCACCGGTGCGCAATCTCAAGCTCAGCACCCGCGCCGATGGCCAGGAGGTCCACGGCGAGCTGCTGCGCAAGGGCCGCTGGCGGCCGCTGCGGATGGTCACCGGGATCGAGCAGGCCGCGCCGCTGAAGGTGGCGCTGGTGCCGCAGCGGATCTTCGTCGACGGGGTGGACGTCACGCCGTCGCTGACCGCCGCCTCCATCGAGATGTCCGAGGTGCTGCAATTGCACACCGCACACATGCAGCTGATCGGCAACCGCATCCTGGTCGACCTCGACGGCCTGTTCCCGCCGCCGCGCCTGGACTTCACCGTCAGCCGCCTGAAACTCGCCGACGGCGGCATGGACCTGCTGCTGGGCAGCGACCTGGCCGACCTCAAATGGCCGCAGCTCAAGGCGCCGCAGAGCTACATGTTCATCGAGGGCGGCGATATCAAGATGGCGCGGACCATCCTGGTGAAGGCCTACGCGCTGTTCACCAGCCTGAGCCCCGACGCGCCGCTGCTGTTCAACCTCTACGACTACCGCCGCCAGCTGCAGTACGGCGAAATCCGCCTGCGCGAGGACGGCATGGTGCACATCGCCGTCTCGCCGGTTAAAGCGCCCGCCCCGGAGGAGAAAGCCCTATGAGAACCCTCCTCGCCTCCCTGCTCTGCCTCGCGCTGGCTGGCCAGGCCGCCGCCGAGAGCGCCATCGACAAGCAGCAGCGCGAACTGGGCGTGCTGCGCCAGGGCTGGTTCCAACAGACGCCGCCGGCGCCGGACTTCAAGGCCAGCCGGCCGGGCGGCCTGCGCGACTCCGGCCAGGACGGCGTGGGCATCCTGCTCAATAACGTGGACATGTACTTCCAGGGCGACATCGGCTTCCACAGCCCGCAGCTCAAGGGTTGGCTGGTGCCGCTCAGGGCCGGCGAGCCGATCGACTTCGACCGCCCGCAGGACATGCGCATCAACGTCTCCGAGGGCGAGGTGATCCTCAGCCCCGAGCAGCTCGGCAGCCTGTTCAACCAGCACATCCTCGCCTACCCGGAAACCATGCTGCGCGACTTCAAGCTGAGCGTCGAAGGTGACCGCCTGCTGGTCTCCGGCGAAGTGCAACCGCTGGGGGTCGGGCCCTGGCTGCCGCTCAAGCTCTCCGGCACGGTGAAGCTCGACGGCGACAACCTCGACTACCAGCCCGACAGCGTGAAGGTGCTCGGCGTGCCCAGCTACGGCGCCATGAGCCTGGTCGGCCTGCGCCTGGATTCGCTGGTGAGCCTGGAGCGGCCCGGCGCGGTGCTCAAGGACAACGTGATGCACCTGAACTACCACCAGGTCTTCCCGCTGGTGGGCATTGATGGTCGCGTGGAATCCAGCTGGCTGGACGCCAAAGGCCTGCACCTGAAGTTCGCGCCCAAGGACGGCGCCGCCGCGCTGGCCTTCGAGCCGCCGCGCCAGGCCGGGCAGTCCTACATCTGGCTGCAGTCGGGCGACCTGAAGATTTTCGAAATCCTCATCACCTATTCCCAGGTGCTGCTCAAGGCCGAGCGCCCGGACCAGACGCTGGCGTTCAACCTCAAGGACTATCGCAAGGTGCTGGCGACCGGCATCACCCAGGTCAACGAGGACGGCACCTTCTTCATGCGCGTTCCGCCACCCGCCGGCCCCGCCGACGGCGAGCGGCTGGTATCCTCTGGCACCGGGAGTTCCCGCTGATGTTCACCACTGGAGTCGAGATGGCCCAACTGCCCCTGGCGATGATCGCCGCCCTTGCCGAGAACCGCGTGATCGGCGTCGACAACCGCCTGCCCTGGCACCTGCCGCAGGACCTCAAGCACTTCAAGGCCATGACCCTGGGCAAACCGGTGATCATGGGCCGCAAGACCTGGGACTCCCTCGGCCGCCCGCTGCCGGGCCGGCTGAACATCGTGGTCACCCGCCAGGCGGGCCTGAAGCTCGAAGGCGCGGAAGTCTTCACCAGCCTCGACGCCGCCCTGGAGCGCGCCGAGCAATGGGCCAGGGAAGAGGAAGCCGACGAGCTGATGCTGATCGGCGGCGCGCAGTTGTATGGCGAAGCGCTGGGCCGTGCCGAGCGCCTGTACCTGACCCGCGTGGGCCTGAGCCCGGACGGGGATGCGCACTTCCCCGAAGTGAGCGAAAGCCAGTGGCATCTGGCGTCGAGTATCGAGCACGACGCGGAAGGCGAGACACCGGCCTATGCGTTCGAGGTTTGGGAGCGGGCCTGAGGCTTTCTTCAAGGAACAGGAGCCCCTCTCCCTAACCCTCTCCCTGAAGGGAGAGGGGACTGGTCTGGCGCTATTTTCAGCTTGGCAGCCGCCGGCTGACACGGCGCTTGCAGGTGTGCACGAAAAGCTCCCTCTCCCTTCAGGGAGAGGGCTGGGGCGAGGGAACGCCCAGCGCCGAACTCACAGAAAAGCCCCAGCGCTCAACGAAACCTCCGCTCACACTCCCCACCCTTGACCCTGTAGCAACTACAGGCCGTCCAATATCTCCACCCCGCGACGGGAAACTGGAGGTACATCATGGGTTGGCTCGAACGTTTGATGATGGGTGGCCATCACGGCCGCGGCGGCTATGGCGGTCGTCACGGTGGCGGCCACGGGAACTACGACGCGCCGGACTGGCGGGAAGCGCCGCCACGGCCAGCGGCGGCACCGATGACCACCTGCGCTCAATGCCAGGCGACCATTGCACTGGACGCTCTGTATTGCCAGCGCTGTGGTGTCTCGCAGAAGCCCACCCTGTGCTCCGCCTGCGGCGGCAGCCTGGCTCCCGAGGCTCGTTTCTGTGCCCGCTGCGGCCAGCAGCGCAGCACCTGAGGGGGGCGACTTCCACCCAGGGAAGCCGCCCGCGCGGTCAGAACGCGAAGTGCTCGGCGTCCAGCGCCATCAGGCAGTCCGCGCCGCCCAGCAGGGCCTCGCGGTGCATGCTGGCGCGCGGCAGGATGCGCTTGACGTAGAACTCGGCGCTGGCGAGCTTGGCGCGGTAGAAGTCCGCGTCGCCCTCGCCGGCTGCCAGCTTCGCCTGTGCAACAGCAGCGGCTTGCAGCCAGAGACCGCCGAGCAGCACGTAGGAGCAGTACTGCAGGAAGTCCACCGAGGTGGCGCCGATTTCCTGCGGGTCGCGCTGGCAGGCGGCGATCACTTCGCTGGTGAGACTGCGCCATTCCAGCAGCCGTTGCCGCACGGTTTCCGCAAGGCCCGCCAGCTCGGTGCGCGCGCCGACGGTTTCGCAGACCGCCGCCAGTTCGCCGATGAGCGCATTCAGCTCCGCGCCGCCATCGCCCAGCAGCTTGCGGCGGATCAGGTCGAGCGCCTGGATGCCATTGGTGCCTTCGTAGATCTGCGTGATGCGGCTGTCGCGCATCAGCTGCTCCATGCCCCATTCGCGGATGTAGCCGTGGCCGCCGTAGACCTGCACGCCGAGGCTGGACACCTCCTGGCCGACGTCGGTGAAGAACGACTTCACGATGGGGATCAGCAATGCGGCGCGCTTGCCCGCCGCCTTGCGACCGTCCGCCTCGGGGTGGCCGTGCTCCAGGTCCAGCTCGCATGCGCAGAGCGCGGCGATCATCCGGCAACCTTCGGTGAGGGTCTTCTGTGTCAGCAACATGCGGCGAACGTCCGGGTGGACGATGATCGGGTCGGCAGCCTTGGTCGGCTCGGCCGCACCGGTCAGTGCACGCGATTGCAGGCGCTCGCGGGCGTAGGCCAAGGCGCCCTGGCAGGAGCGCTCGGCGATGCCCAGCCCCTGCAGGCCGACCTGGAAGCGCGCGTCGTTCATCATGGTGAACATGCATGCCAGGCCCTGGTTGGCCTGGCCGATCAGCCAGCCGGTGGCGCCGTCGAAGTTCATCACGCAGGTGGACGCGCCCTTGATGCCCATCTTGTGCTCGATGGCGCCGCAGCTCAGGGCATTGCGCGCGCCCGGCGTGCCGTCTGCGTTGGCGATGAACTTGGGCACCAGGAACAGGCTGATGCCCTTCACCCCGGCCGGGGCCTCCGGCAGACGCGCCAGCACCAGGTGGACGATGTTCTCGGAGAGGTCCTGCTCGCCGCCACTGATGAAGATCTTGCTGCCGCTGACGCGGTAGCTGCCGTCCCCCTGCGGTTCGGCACGGGTGCGCAGCAGGGCGAGGTCGGTGCCGGCCTGGGGTTCGGTGAGGCACATGGTGCCGGTCCACACGCCGCTGACCATCTTCGCCAGGTAATCGCGCTGCAGCTCCGGCGCGCCATGCTTGTACAGCGCCAACACCGCGCCCTCGGTGAGGCCGGAATAGACGCGGAAGGACAGCGAGGCGGCCATCAGCATCTCGTGGAAGCTGGCTGCAACCATCTGCGGGAAGCCCTGGCCGCCGAACTCGGTCGGGCCGGTCATGCTCGCCCAGCCGTTGTCGCAGTATTGCCGGTAGGCCTCGCGGAAGCCGTCCGGGGTAGTGACTTCGCCACCCTGCAGGGTGGCGCCCTGCTCGTCGCTGTTGCGGTTCAGCGGGGCGACCACTTCGCCGGTGTAGCGCGCGCCTTCTTCCAGCACGCCGTCGATCAGCTCGCGGTCGAGGCCGTTGCCCAGCAGCTCGCAGTGGGCGCTGACGTCGAACAGCTCGTGGAGGACGAAGCGCATGTCGCGCAGGGGTGCCTGGTAACTCATTTTCAGTGCTCCTGTTTCACGTCGGCGAAGTGGCCATTGGCGGCGGCCAGGCGCTCGATCAGCGCGGCCGGCTGCCAGTGCGCGCCATGCTCGCCGGCCAGGTCACGCAGGCGCGCCAGCACGCTCTGCAGGCCCTGGGCATCGGCCCAGGCCATTGGGCCGGACTTGTCCTTCGGGAAGCCATAACCATTGAGGTAAACGGTGTCGATGTCGGCGCTGGTGGAGGCGATGCCTTCGTCGAGGATCTTCGCGCCTTCGTTGACCAGCGCCAGCAGGCAGCGCTCGAGGATTTCCTCAGCGCCGATGTCGCGGCGCTGGTAGCCCAGGCGCTCGGATTCGCGGACGACCAGCGCGTCCACTTCCGGGTCGTGCTCGGCCTGACGGCTGCCCGGTTCGTAGTGATAGAAGCCATTGCCGGTCTTCTGCCCGAAGCGGCCCATCTCGCAGAGGCGGTTGTCCACCTGCACCGTCGGCGCATCCTGGCCCTTGCCGGCCAGCTCGCGGGCGCGCCATTCAAGGTCGATGCCGACCACGTCGAACATGCGGAACGGCCCCATGGCGAAGCCGAAGCCCTGGATCGCCGCGTCCACCTGATGTGGCAGCGAACCTTCGAGGATCAGCCGGCGCGATTCCTGAACGTACTTCTCCAGCATGCGGTTGCCGATGAAGCCGTGGCAGTTGCCGGCCACCACGCTGACCTTGCCCATGCGCTCGCCCAGCTCCAGCGCCGCTTCGAGCACGGCGGGAGCGGTCCTTGCGCCGCGGACGATCTCCAGCAGCTTCATGATGTGTGCCGGGCTGAAGAAGTGCAGGCCGAGCACCTGGGATGGCCGCGAGGTCACCGCGGCAATGGCGTCGACGTCCAGGTAGGAGGTGTTGGAAGCCAGGATCGCCGAGGGTTTCAGCGCCGCGTCCAGCTCGCGGAAGATCGATTGCTTGAGCTCCAGGTTCTCGTACACCGCCTCGATCACCAGGTCCACTTCGCGGATCGCTGCATAGTTCGCCACCTGGGAGATGCGCGCGCGGCGACGGGCGGCTTCAGCCTCGTCGATGCGGCCCTGGCGTACGTTGTGGGCGTAGGTGTCGGCCACGGCGCCGAGGGCCTGGGTGAGCATCTGCGGATTATCGTCCAGCCACAGGACCTGCACGCCGGCGTTCGCCAGGCACATGGCAATGCCCCGGCCCATGGTGCCGGCGCCGATCACGGCGGCGCTGGCGATGCGGATGTTCTGGCTCATGTTGTTCCTCTTGTCAGCCTGAAACGCTCGTTTGAAGACCACTCACCTTAGGGAAGGCGGTACTATTTTTGAAATTTTGAGTTGTGATAAGTGGAATTCAGCCAATGAATATCACCACCTTCGACCTCAACCTGCTGCGGGTGCTGGATGCGCTGCTGCGCGAGCGCAACGTCTCGCGCGCGGCGGAACGCCTGTCGCTGAGCCAGCCGGCGGTGAGCAACGCGCTGAACCGCCTGCGCGAACTACTCGATGACCCGTTGCTGGTGCGCGTGGGCCGGGCGATGCAACCGACGCCGCGGGCGCTGGAGCTGGAAGCGCCGATCCGCGACGCGCTGCAACGCATCGGCCAGAGCCTGGCCGGCGGCGATACCTTCGACCCGGCGCGCAGCCGCCAGCGCTTCACCCTGGCGCTGACCGACTATGTGGAAGCGCTGTGCATGCCGCACCTGCTCGAAAGTCTGGGCAGCGCGGCACCCGGCATGGCGCTGAGCATCCAGCACCTGACGCCGACGCTGCCCGCCGAGTCGCTGGACAAGGGCAACCTGGACCTGGTGCTGGGGCGCTTCGAGGAACTGCCGGCGCGCTTCCAGCGTCGGCCCTGGGCCAGCGAGACGCTGCGCCTGCTGGCCCGGCGCGGGCACCCTCAGGTGGACGGAGGGATCGACCTGCCGACCTTTCTCGGCCAGCGCCACCTGTGGGTTTCTGGCGGGCAGACCAGGGGCATGGTCGACCAGTGGCTGGCCAGCCAGGGGCTGAAGCGGCAGATCGCCTACACCACGCCCAACTACCTGCAGGCGGCGCACCTGGTGGCGACTACGGATCTGCTCACGGTGCTGCCGACGCGGTTGGCGGCGTATTTCGCCCGACTGCTGCCGTTGCAGGTATTGGAGCTGCCGTTCGATGTGGGGCAGTTCCACCTGGAGCTGGTGTACCTCGCCCAGCGCGAGCGGGATACGGCGTTGCAGTGGTTGGTGGAGCGGATTGTGGAAGCGGCGCCTGACTAACAGGAAGCACTACGTAGGATGGGTGGAGCGGAGCGATACCCATGCTGTCTGCGCACAGACGATGGGTATCGCTCCGCTCCACGCCATCCTACGAAGAGCAAAGAAAAACGCGCCCGAGGGCGCGTTTCGTGGGGATCAGAAGCGATCGCGAACGATCGTCTCATCCAGCGGCAGGCGACCGATGCGCGGCTTGGCTTCCACCGCCTGCTTGCCTACGGCGATCATCAGGCCGATCACATGGTTGGCCGGCAGGTTGATCAGCTTGCCCACGGCGTCGAAGTCGAAGCCGACCATCGGCACGCTGTCCAGGCCACGGCCACGGGCGGCGAGCATCAGGGTCTGGGCCACCAGCCCGCTGCTGCGCATGGCTTCGTCGCGCTGGGTCTGCGGCTTGTCGCGGTAGTAGCCATCGATGGCGCCGACCATGTAGTTCTTCACTTCTGCCGGGGCGCCGTCCCACACGCGCTCGGCGTTCTTCTCCCAGCTGTCGACCTGCGCGCAGACGATCACCAGCATCGAGGCGTCGGTCATCTGTACCTGGTTCCAGCCGGCTTGGCGGATCTGCGCGCGCAGCTGCGGATCGCTGACTTCCACCAGGCGCACGTGCTGCAGGTTGAAGGAGGTGGGTGCGAGCAGCGCCTGTTGCAGCAGGTCGTCCTTCTCCTCGCGGCTCATCACATAGGAAGTGTCGAAACCACGGATGGAACGGCGGCTGCGGATGGCGTCTTCGATCAGCATGGAAAATCCTCTGGCGGGCATGGGTGGGAATGGCGCGCATGGTAATCCCAGAGACCGTCCCGTTGCAGAGCGGCGTATCGATAATGTCTATCCAGACCGTCGATGGAACGGCGCCCGCCACCCCGGGCGCCGTCGCGGCGGTCAGCTCTCCAGCGCTTCCACCGGTGCCGCCGTGGCCTGGCGCTGCCTGGGCGAAGTGAAACTCAGGTAGCCGTCCTCGACCTTGCCGAAGCGCAGCAGGGCGAGGTCCAGCGCGTAGTTCTGGTAGAGCTTCCACGGGGTGCGGTCGCCCTGCTTGGGCATGCGGTCGGCGGCGCGCTGGATATAGCCGGAGTTGAGGTTGAGGAAGGGTTCTTCCTTCACCGACCCGTCGGTCTGGCGCGGCGTGCACTGGCGCATGCCGATGGCGTCGAGGTGGTTGATCAGGCGGCAGAAGTACTCGCTGGAGAGGTCGGCCTTGAGCGTCCAGCTGGCGTTGGTGTAGCCGACGATGGCGGCAAGGTTGGGCAGGTCGCGCAGCATGATGCCGCGGTAGCCCATGCTCTGGGTGACGTCGAAGGGCTTGCCGTCGATGGCCAGCTCGGCGCCGCCGAACATCACCAGGTCCAGCCCGGTGGCGGTGACGATCACGTCCGCTTCCAGCAGCTGCCCGGACTTGAGCAGGATGCCCTTCTCGGTGAAGCGCTCGATGTGATCGGTGGCCACCGAGGCGCGGCCCTGGCGCAGTGCCTTGAACAGGTCGCCGTCGGGCACGCAGCAGACGCGCTCGTCCCACGGCTTGTAGCGCGGGCTGAAGTGGCGCATGTCGAAATCCTTGCCCAGCTGCAGGTTGGCCAGCTTCAGCATGAGCTTGCGCACGGCGCCGGGGAACGCCTTGGAGGCCATGAAGAAAATCATCTGCATGGTCACGTTGCGGGCCCGCGCCTGGCGATACACCCACTTCTCCGGCAGGAAATTGCGCAGGAAGTTGGAGATCGGGTCTTTCGCCGGCAGGGTGATCACATACGACGGCGAGCGCTGCAGCATGGTGACGTGGGCAGCCTTGTCGGTCAGCGAGGGGATCAGCGTGACGGCGGTGGCGCCGCTGCCGATCACCACGATGCGCTTGCCGCTGTAGTCGAAGTTTTCCGGCCACAGCTGCGGGTGGATGACCTCCCCGGTGAAGCTCTCGCGGCCAGCGAAATCCGGGGTGTAACCGGCGTCGTAGCGGTAATAGCCGGTGCACATGAAGAGGAACTGCGCGCTCATGCGCACCGGTTCAGCCTCGTCGCCGCGCTGCACGAGGAGGTTCCAGCGCGCGCTGGCGCTGTCCCAATCGGCCTTGAGCACGCGATGGCGGTAGCGGACCTTGTCCTCGATGCGGTACTCGCGGGCGGTCTCGCGGATGTAGTTGAGGATCGACGGGCCGTCTGCGATGGCCTTGGGATCGGTCCAGGGCTTGAAGTTGTAGCCCAGGGTGTACATGTCCGAATCGGACCGGATGCCCGGGTAGCGGAACAGGTCCCAGGTGCCGCCCATGGCCTCGCGGCCTTCGAGGATGGCGTAGGACTTGCCGGGGCACTGCTTCTGCAGGTGGCAGGCGGCGCCGATGCCGGACAGGCCGGCGCCGATGATCAGTACATCCAGATGCTCGGTGGACATGCGATGGGCTCCTTGTTACCGCGCCCTGAGAGTCTAGGCGGGAATGCGTCCCGTCACCCTACAAGGAGCCCAGCCGGGGCCACGCCGACCTTTAGTCGTGCGTGGCGCCGACGCGATTACAGCTGCGCCTGCACCCAGTCGCGGACCTGGGCGTAGGGGTAGTCCTCCAGCGTCGCGTACCCCGGCAGCGTGCGTGCGCGCAGGCGGGTGAAGGCCGGCACGCTGATGCCGCACAGAAAACGCGTCACGCAGTCGGCGCTGGGTTCCAGGCCACGGGCGCTGCGGTACTTCTCCAGGAAGGCGGCGCAGCGATTGTGCAGCGACTGGCCATCCAGCGGCGGCAGCGCGGGAGGTTCCGGCAACCGGGCGACGTGGCCGGCGCAGACCGAGCAGTGCCCGCACTGGCGGGGCGCCTGCTGGTCGCCGAAGTACTGAGCCAGACGCCAGCTCAGGCACTCCGGGCTGCCCAGCAGTTCGAGCATGGCGCCAATGCGGGCGATCTCGCTCTCTTCGTGGCGCTTGAAGTAGCGGTGCAGCTCGTCGCTCAACTTATCCACAGCGAAGGAGGCATCGCGTACCGAATACACTTCGGTCATCTGCTTGCTTTCCAGCTCCACCCAGCCGCGCTCCTGGAAGTAGTCCAGCGCCTTCACCACCCGCGCGCGCTCGGCGCCATGGCGGCTGTACAGGGTGTCGAAATCCAGGGTCGCCCAGGTTCGCGCCCGAGCCGAGGTACTGAGGATGGCATCGACGAACTGCCGCCGCTCGCCTTCGAAATGGTTGAGCAGTTCGGCGGAATCGATATTCAGTTTGTAGCGATATTCGGCGAAATAGGCGAAACGCGGCGCGATGATGCCGCGCAGTTCCAGCTGCACCAGCAGCGTTTTCAGCGGCAGCTGGCGGATGTTCGACTGGTCCGACAGCGGCACCAGCATGGTTTCCCACTGGCCATTGGGTGCTTGCCGGATTTCCTCCAGCACAGTGCGGATGCCGTCGCGCTCGGGGGTGTCGCCGTAGACGAAGTTCTCCAGCACGTTGAGGCTGTCGCGATTGGCCAGCACCAGGCATTCCGAGCGCTGGCCGTCCCGCCCGGCGCGGCCGATCTCCTGGCTGTAGTTCTCCAGCGACTTGGGCAGGTCGTAGTGCACCACCTGGCGGATATCGCTCTTGTCGATGCCCATGCCGAAGGCGATGGTGGCGACGATGCAGTTCAGCCGACCCTCCATGAAGCGCCGCTGGATGCCCTCGCGCTCCGGGTGTTCCATCCCGGCGTGGTAGGCGCAGGCCGGAATGCCGCGCTCGGCCAGGTGCGCGGCGACCTCCTCGGCGGTCTTCTGCTGGGTGACGTAGACGATGGCCGGCTGCCCGGCGCGCTCGCCCAGCCACTGCACCAGCCGCGCGCGACGGGCGGCACTGGCCACCGGCTCCACCTGCAGGTCGAGGTTGGCGCGGTAGAAGCCGGTGGTGATCACATCCGCCTCGGCGATGGCGAACTTCGCGCGCATGTCGGCGATCACCGCCGGCGTCGCCGTGGCAGTGAGCAGCAGCACCTGGGGAATGCGGAACTGCTTCTGGTAGTCCGGCAGCTTCAGGTAGTCGGGGCGGAAGTTGTGGCCCCATTCGGAGATGCAGTGCGCCTCGTCCACCACCAGCAGGGAAATAGGCACCTCACTGATGAAGTTACGGAAGCGCTCGTTCTTCAGGCGCTCCACCGAAATCATCAGCACCTTCAGCTCACCGCTGCGCGCCCGCGCCATGGTCTGCGCGGTCTGCTCGCGGCTCTGCGCCGAGTCGATGCTGGCGGCGGCAATGCCGTGGCGGGCGAGGAAGGCGAGTTGGTCCTGCATCAGCGCCAGCAGCGGCGAAACCACCAGGGTCAGGTGCGGCAACAGCAGTGCCGGCAGCTGGTAGCACAGCGACTTGCCCGAACCGGTGGGGAAGATCGCCGCCGCCGAGCGCCCGGCCAGCACGGCGCTGACCGCCGACTCCTGGCCGGGGCGGAACTGGCGGAAGCCGAAGACGCGTTCGAGGGTGTCGTGCATGGGGATAACTCCTTTCATGGGCGTCCACCCAGCCTAGGAAGCGTCATTGTAGGAGCGAGCTTGCTCGCGAACCGATTCGGACCGTTCGTAAACGGTACGGATTCTGCCACCGCGTAGGAGCGGGCCCATGCCCACGATTGCGCGAATGGTCCGCTCCTCGGATAGTGCTGTGCAGGCCTCAGCCCTCTCCCCCGCCCTCTCCCTGAAGGGAGAGGGAGCTGCATGTACCGGCTGACACCATGGTTTCGTCCTGCACCGAACAGTCCCCTCTCCCTTCAGGGAGAGGGTTAGGGAGAGGGAGTCCAGGAACAGAATTCCAGGAAAAGACTGGTATCGCCTACAAAAAAGCCGTGCAAATAAAAAAGCCGCCCGAAGGCGGCTCTTTCGCAGAACGGGCTCGCTTACAGCTGCGGGCCGGCGTTCTTGATGGCGTCGCTCACGTCGAACTTCTTGAAGTTCTCGATGAACTTGCTGGCCAGGCCCTTGGCGGCTTCGTCGTAGGCAGCCTTGTCTTCCCAGGTGTTGCGCGGGTTGAGCAGGACGGTCTCGACGCCCGGAACGGCCTTGGGCACGTCCAGGTTGATGATGTCCAGGTGCTCGGTCTCGGCGCCGATCAGAGCACCGCTCTGGATGGCGGCGATCACGCCACGGGTGGTCGGGATGTTGAAGCGCTTGCCAACACCGTAGCCACCGCCGGTCCAGCCGGTGTTGACCAGGTAGACCTTGGAACCGAAGGCCTTGATGCGCTTGATCAGCAGCTCGGCGTAGACGCCGGCCGGACGCGGGAAGAACGGTGCGCCGAAGCAGGTGGAGAAGGTCGACTTGATGCCGCCGCCCGAACCCATTTCGGTGGAACCGACCAGCGCGGTGTAGCCGGACAGGAAGTGGTAGGCCGCCTGCTCGTTGTTCAGGATCGACACCGGCGGCAGAACGCCGGTCAGGTCGCAGGTCAGGAAGATCACGGCGTTCGGTTCGCCGCCGAGGTTCTTCTCGGAACGCTTCTCGACGTTCTCCAGCGGGTAGGCCGCGCGGGAGTTCTGGGTCAGGCTGTCATCGGCGTAGTCAGGGGTGCGGTTGTCGTCGAGCACGACGTTTTCCAGCACGGCGCCGAACTTGATGGCTTTCCAGATGACCGGCTCGTTCTTCTCGGACAGGTCGATGCACTTGGCATAGCAGCCGCCTTCGATGTTGAAGACAACGCCTTCGCCCCAGCCGTGCTCGTCGTCGCCGATCAGGTAGCGGCTTTCGTCGGCCGACAGGGTGGTCTTGCCGGTGCCCGACAGGCCGAAGAACAGGGTCACGTCGCCGGCTTCGCCGATGTTGGCGGCGCAGTGCATCGGCAGCACGTCTTTTTCCGGCAGCAGGTAGTTCTGCACGCCGAACATGGCCTTCTTCATTTCACCGGCGTAGCGCATGCCGGCGATCAGCACCTTCTTCTGGGCGAAGTTGAGGATCACGCAGCCATCGGAGTTGGTGCCGTCACGCTCGGGCACGCACTCGAAGTTGGCGACGTTGAGGACCTGCCACTCTTCGCGGCCGGCCGGGTTGTACTGCTCCGGCTCGATGAACAGCGCACGGCCGAACAGGTTCTGCCAGGCGGTGGCGGTGGTCATCTTCACGGCCAGGTAGTGCTCGTGGGCCGAACCTACATGGACGTGGGAAACGAAATGGTCCTGGGCGTTGTTGAAGGCCTGGACACGGTCCCACAGGGCATCGAACTTGTCGGCCGGGAACGGACGGTTGATGGCGCCCCAAGCGATGAAATCCTTGCTGCCCGGCTCTTCGACGATGAATCGGTCGGCAGGCGAGCGGCCGGTGCGGTGGCCGGTACGTACGACCAGCGAGCCGTTGTCGGCGAGTTCGCCTTCGCCGCGGCGAATGGCTTCCTCGACCAGTTGGGCAACGCTGATGTCGGTGTAAACGGCTTTATTGGCTTGCGTCATGTGGGTCCCCGTCGGCCGAAGCCGAGTCCTCCAAACATTGCGTAGTGACTTCTAATTCCCACTACCGCGGAAAAAAGTCGCGGGATTATGCCAGAAAAGAACTGTTCTCGTGCAGCCTCTGATCTGGCGAGAGCGCCATTGGTTCGGCTATCGGACAAATCGAAGCGGTCAATGGCGGGTTTCTGACGGTGTCTGGCTGCCGCCGCCCGAGAACAGCTGGGCAACGTCCGAACCATCGAAGCGATAGCGCTGGTTGCAGAACTGGCAGTCGATGACGATCTCGCCATCCTCCTCGGCCAGCAGACGCTCGGCGTCTTCCTGCCCAAGACTGACCAGCGCGTTGGCCGAGCGTTCCCGCGAGCAACTGCAGCGGAACACCAGCGGCTGCGGATCGAACAGGCGCACGTCGTCCTCGTGGTACAGGCGGTGCAGCACGGTAGCGTTGTCCAGGCCCAGCAGCTCCTCGGCGGTGAGGGTGTCGGCCAGGGTGCTGACGTGCTGCCAGGCCGCTTCCCGCGACTCGGCGTCGCGCTGGCGGTCGGCCGGCAGCTGCTGCAGCAGCAGGCCACGGGCGCGACGGCTGTCGGCATTGAGCCAGAAACGGGTCGGCAACTGCTCGGAGGTGGCGAAGTAGGTCGACAGGCAGTCGGCCAGGGTCGCGCCTTCCAGCGGCACGATGCCCTGGTAGCGCTTGCCGTTCTTCGGATCGACGGTGAGGGTCAGCACGCCATGGGGCATCAGCTCGGCGAGGCCGGCGGTATCGCCGATGGCATCCGCGTCGTAGCGAGCCAGGCCGCGCACTTCGCGGTCGCTGGAGCATTCGACCATCAGCAGCGGCACGGCGCCGTTGGAGCGCGCCTGCAATACCAGCAGCCCGTCGAACTTCAGGGTGCCGCACAGCAGCGCGGCGGCAGCCAGCATCTCTCCCAGCAGCTGGGCGACCGGCTGCGGGTAGGGGTGCTTGGCCAGTACTTCGGCGTAGCTGCGGTCCAGCTCCACCAGTTCACCGCGAACGTCGGTGTTGTCGAACAGGAAACGCTGACTTTGATCGATCTGGGACATGCTTGGCACAACGCTGCGATAGGCACAAATAAATGACAAGTTGATGGCAAAGGCCTATAAAGCGCGCTTTGCAGCACCCACCCATACTCGGGGGGTTCCGTAAGGGGGTATCGATTTTATGGACAAAACCACGCCGTTCCAAGCCACCTGGTCCTGGAAGCCCTTCATCGCCTGCCACCTGATGGCGCTCGTCCTGCTCCTGCTGTGGCTCTGGGAGCCCGCTCGCAGCGCGATGGACCTGTTCGATTTCAGCCTGTTCAGCCTGCTCAACCAGCCGCTGGCGACCAACGAGGCCTGGCGCCTGACCTGGGCCGTGGCCAGCACCCGGCCGTTCGACCTGCTGGTCGGAGTGATCCTGCTGCTGCTGATGATCCGTGGCGACTGGATCTTCAAGGCCACCCAGGTCCGCGCGGCCACCTTCGGCTTCTTATGTGCGGCCGTGGTGCTGGTGGTGGTGCGCATCCTCTACGCCAAGATCGCCCACAAGCTGGGCTGGCAGCACGCAAGTATCTCGGCCGTTGCGCCGGATGCCGTGCGCCTGGAGAACTTCTTCCCGCAGTGGCAGAACACCGCATTCGAGGTGAAGGACGAATCCGCCCGCAGCTTCCCTGGCGACCACGCCTCGGTGCTGCTGATCTGGGCGTTGTTCCTCACCCTGTTCGCCCGCAACGCGCTGCAATGGGTGGTGATCTGGGGCCTGGCGCTGCTGTTCATGCTGCCGCGCCTGGTCGCTGGCGCGCACTGGGGCCAGGACGACTACATCGGCGGCGTGCAGATGGCACTGGTGGCGCTGGCCTGGAGCTGCTTCACCCCCTTCGCCGCCGTGGGCAGCGCCGCGCTGGTACGCTGGACCGACCCGCTGTTCCGCCTGGTCGCGAAGATTCCCCTGCTCAACCGCCTGAGCGTCATCGCGGCCTGAAGCGCTGCCCGATCCCGGCGAGGCGCCAGCTGCCCTCGCCGGCCGATCACTCCTGCTCGCGGAAGCTGAACAGCTGGCGGCGCTGCTTCTTGGTCGGCCGGCCGTCGGTCTGCATGCCCAGCGCGCCCGCCTTGCGCAACGCCGAAGCATCCTCGCGACGCTTCACGCTGTCGGCCGTCTCTTCATAGAGCAACTGCGCCTCGGGCGCGCCGCGACGCACCATCGACAGCGCCTTCACCACCACCGTGCGTTCGTCGAAGCCGGTGCGGATCACATACTCCTCTCCCACCTTCGGCTCCTTGCCCGGCTTGCAGCGTTCGCCCCGGCAATGCACCTTGCCGCCGTCGATGGCTTCCTTGGCCAGGGAGCGGGTCTTGTAGAAGCGCGCCGCCCACAGCCACTTGTCCAGGCGGACCTTGTCGTCGTCTTTTTCGCTCACTTCACATCCTCGTCATGCAGGTCTGAGAGTGTACCCCGCGCCCCGCTGGCGGGGCACAACCGGCCTGACTAGAATGCCGGCAAACGCCGGGGACACCAGCCTTGAAGACTTTCGACCAGCTGTCGGTAATTGGTCTGCGCGAATGGATTGCCCTGCCCGAACTGGGCATGGTCGGCCTGCGCGCGAAGATCGATACCGGCGCCAGTACCTCCAGCCTGCATGCCAGCGACATCGTGCCCTTCCAGCGCGGTGGGCAGAGCTGGGTACGCTTCGTCGCCCACCTGGGTACCCAGGTGCAGCGTCGTCATCGCTGCGAGGCGCCGGTGGTAACGATGAAGACCATCAAGAGCTCCAACGGCCACGCCCAGACCCGCTACGTGATCCGCACCCTGCTGGCGCTGGGCGACCGCGCCTGGTCGGTGGAATTCACCCTGGCCTGCCGCAAGACCATGCGCTACCGCGTGCTGCTAGGCTCCAAGGCTCTGGTGCAGGGCCAGCTGGTGGTCAACCCAGGCCTCACCTACGTGCAAGACAAACCCCTCATCATGGTTCCCGCCGCCCTTCCAGGTGATCAATGAAAATTGCTGTGCTGTCGCGCAACCCGCGCCTGTATTCCACCCGTCGGCTGGTGGAGGCCGGGCAGCAGCGCGGCCACGAGATGGTGGTGATCGACACCCTCCGCGCCTACATGAACATCGCCAGCCACAAGCCGCAGATCCACTACCGCGGCAAGCCGCTGGAAGGATTCGACGCGGTGATCCCGCGCATCGGCGCCTCGGTGACCTTCTATGGCTGCGCCGTGCTGCGCCAGTTCGAGATGATGGGCGTGTTCCCGCTCAACGAATCGGTGGCCATCGCCCGCTCCCGCGACAAGTTGCGTTCGCTGCAGTTGCTCTCGCGCAAGGGCATCGGCCTGCCGGTGACCGGCTTCGCCCACTCCCCCGATGACGTGCCCGACCTGATCGAGATGGTCGGTGGCGCCCCCTTGGTGATCAAGCTGCTGGAAGGCACCCAGGGCATCGGCGTGGTGCTCTGCGAGACGGAGAAGGCCGCCGAATCCGTGCTGGAGGCCTTCATGGGGCTCAAGCACAACATCATGGTGCAGGAGTACATCAAGGAGGCCGGCGGCGCCGACATCCGCTGCTTCGTGGTCGGCGACAAGGTGATCGCCTCGATGAAGCGCCAGGCCGCGGCCGGCGAGTTCCGCTCCAACCTGCACCGCGGCGGCAGCGCCAGCCTGATCAAGATCACCCCGGAAGAACGCATGACCGCCATCCGCGCCGCCAAGGTCATGGGCCTGCACGTCGCCGGTGTCGACATCCTGCGCTCCAACCACGGGCCGCTGGTGATGGAGGTGAACTCCTCGCCGGGCCTGGAAGGCATCGAGACCACCACCGGCAAGGACATCGCCGGGGTGATCATCGAGTACCTGGAGAAGAATGGCGGGCCGCATCTGGCGCGGACCAAGGGCAAGGGGTGAACCGCGCTCCTGCTTTTTTGTAGGAGCGAGCTTGTGACCTACAGGGATGTAGGGAATGCCGTTATCCGTAGGGAACGGATTCGGCCGCGAACCGCCCACCTCCGCGCCACTGTGCTCTTCGTAGGAGCGAGCTTGCTCGCGAACCGCCTCACTCCACGCGCCTGACGGCGGATAAAGCGTTCCGCTTTATTCGCCCTACGGTGTCCTTCCTCAACCGTCATTGCCAGGCTGAACCCTTCGCGAGCAAGCTCGCTCCTACAGGTTCTCTCCACCGCTACCGGATGTACTCATGCCCGCTTCCCGCCCCCACGCCGAACTCACCTGGTCGCCCATCGAAGGCCGCGTCGCGCTGGTTGCGCCGGCCTCGGCGATTGCCGAGGAAGTGCTGGAGGCCACCCTGCGCCAGCTGGAGGTGCAGGGCATCGATTACCACCTGGGCGAGCATGCCGACGCGCGCTACCGCTACCTGGCCGGCACGCCGGAGCAGCGCCTGGAGGACTTCCACGCCGCCTTCGAACTGGACGACGTCAGCGCCGTCTGGTGCCTGCGCGGCGGCTACGGCTGTGGACAACTCATCCCGCAACTGGATTGGCAGCGCCTCAGGGCCGCCTCGCCGCGCCCGCTGATCGGCTTCTCGGACATCTCCATCCTGCTCAGCGCCTTCCACCGGCAAGGCCTGCCGGCAATCCACGGCATGGTCGCCACCGGGCTCGGCCTGCAACCGTTGAGCGCGCCCAGCGAACAGCGCGAGCGCCTGGCTTCGCTGGCCTCGATCAGCCATGTGCTGGCGGGCACTCCCGGCAAGCTGCCGATCCAGCATCTGGCGGGACCGAAGGAGGCGGTGGACGGCGAACTGATCGGCGGCAACCTCACCGCGCTGGCCTGCATGGCCGGCACCGAAGGCGCGCTGTACGTGCCGGACGGCGCGATCCTGATCCTCGAAGACGTCGGAGAGCCCTACTACCGCCTCGAGCGCAGCCTGTGGCAGCTGCTGAACAGCCTGAACGGCGCTCGCCTGGGCGCGATCTGCCTGGGCACCTTCACCGATTGCCCGCGCAAGGGCGTGGCCCACAGCCTGGAAGAAATCTTCGCCGAGTACGCCGCGCAGCTGGGCGTACCGCTCTACCACGGCCTGCCCAGCGGCCACGGCGCGCACAACCGTGCCTGGCCCTACGGGCGCCGGGCGGTCCTGGAAGGCAAGAGCCTGCGCTGGGAATAACGCCCGGCGCGGGGATCAGTGGGCGTCCCGCGGCAGCAGCAGCCCCAGCGGCAGGCAGACGCGCGCTTCCACCCCACCGCCCTCGCGATTGCGCAGCTCGATGCTGCCGCCGTGCTGTTCGGCGATGCGCTTGACGATGGCCAGCCCCAGGCCGGTGCCCTTGCCGCCACGCGCTTTGTCGCCACGGAAGAAGGGGTTGAAGATGTTCTCCAGTTCCTGCGGATCGACACCCGCGCCGCGGTCCAGCACGCTGAGCACCACGTAGGGCGCGCCGCCACCGCCGGCCACGTGGGCCGCCACTTCGACCTTGCCGCCGCCGTGGTTCAGGCCGTTCTCGATCAGGTTGCCGAGCAGGCGCTTGATCGACACCCGGCGGAAGCGGAACAGCGGCAGCGTCTCCAGGCAAAGGCGCACGCGATTGCCGTTCTGGTTGAAGGCATCGGCCACTTCGCGGATCAGGTCGGCAAGATCGCCCTCCTCCACCGATTCGTCGCGCCCGTCGCGGATGAAGGCGAGGAACTGGTCGAGGATGGCATCCATGTCCTCGATGTCGCGAACCATGTCCTCGACCATTTCGCGGTCGCTGTCGGGCATCAGCTCCAGCGACAGGCGCAGGCGCGTCAGCGGCGTGCGCAGGTCATGGGAAACCCCCGCCAGCATCAGCTCGCGTTCGCGGCCGGCCTGCTCGACGTCGTCGGCCATCTGGTTGAAGGCGCGGTACACCTCGGCCATTTCGCTGGGCGTTTCCGGCCCCAGCGGCAGGCGCACGCTGCGCCCCTTGCCGAACTCGCGGGAGGCGAACACCAGGCGCTTGAGCGGCTGGCTGAGCAGGCGCACGAAGATCCAGGCGGCAGCGGTGGACAGCAGGCCGATGCCGAGGAACCAGCCGAGCACGCTCCAGATCTGCTGGCCGCGCAGCGGGTGCGGGTACAGCGGTACGCCGATCCAGCCCTCGCCCAGGGTCGGTGCGCGCACCCAGAGCATCGACGGATGGTGGATGCGCAGCCGGGTCTCGGTGTCGATGCCCAGCTCCATGCGCATCTGCCGCTGGAAGATTTCCGTATAGGGCCAGTGCACTTCCTCCGGCTGCCCCTGCTCGTGGGGCGCCCATTTCAGCCCGGCGGACTGGGCGATGGCCTCGCGCGACTTCTCGTCTGCCGCCCAGTAGGCGCGCACGGTCAGCGCCGCGCCGTGGCTGTACTGGCGGTCGACCAGCATGTCTTCGTTCATCAGCAGGTAGACCAGGGTCAGCGCCTTGGAGAACAGCACGACGATGAGCACCAGCCAGAGGGTGCGGGCGAAGAAGCTTTGCGGGAACCAGAGGGGTGTTTTCAAGAGGGCGTTACCAGGAAGCACAACCTGTAGGAGCGAGCTTGCTCGCGAACAAACCCTCATGCCGATGCGGGTTCGCGAGCAAGCTCGCTCCTACAAAAGAAACATCACTTGCGGGCGGCGCCATCCGGCACGAATACATAACCCACGCCCCAGACGGTCTGGATATAGCGTGGCTTGGACGGATCGGGCTCGATCAGCCGGCGCAGGCGGGAAATCTGCACGTCGATGGAGCGCTCCAGGGCGTCCCACTCGCGGCCGCGGGCCAGGTTCATCAGCTTGTCGCGGGTCAGCGGCTCGCGGGCGTGCTGCACCAGGGCCTTGAGCACGGCGAACTCACCGGTGGTGAGCATATGCACTTCCTCGCCCTTCTTCAGCTCGCGGGTGGCCAGGTGCAGTTCGTAGTCGCCGAAGGTGACGACCTCGTCCTCGCCCGCCGGCGCGCCCGGCACCAGCGGCGCCTGACGGCGCAGCACGGCCTTGATCCGCGCCAGCAGTTCGCGCGGGTTGAAGGGCTTGGCCAGGTAGTCGTCGGCGCCCTGCTCAAGGCCGGAGATACGGCTGGACTCGTCGCCCTTGGCGGTGAGCATGATGATCGGGATCTGGTTGTTCGACTCGCGCAGGCGCTTGCACGCCGAGAGGCCATCCTCGCCGGGCATCATCAGGTCCAGCACCACCAGCTGGAACAGCTCGCGGGCCAGCAGGCGGTCCATCTGCTCGGTGTTTTCGACAGCGCGAACACGGTAGCCCTGCTCATCGAGGAAGCGTTCCAGCAGACGGCGCAGGCGCGCGTCGTCATCGACCACGAGGATCTTTTCGCCTTCGGGCAGGGTGGCAGCGTTGCTCATGGAAACTCCCAGAATCTGATTCGGCGGGCATTATCGCCCAGCAGCCGCGCATCACGGCTTGTCCATTGTTAGCAGATTTTTCCCCGACCAGTCGCCCACCCGGTGAAATTGTCGCGGGTATAATGCGGCGCTTTTGCGGCGGGGCGTTGTCATAGACGCCTGCCCGACGCTCCGGCGCGGCAGCCAAGCCCCGTATTTCGTTGGTTTCACCAGGTGGATTCATGGACAGCATCAACACCCGTATCGCCGAAGAGCTTTCCGCACTGCCCTCCGGCCGCGTTCAACCGCAGCAAGTCGCCGCTGCCGTCGCCCTGCTCGATGAAGGCTCCACCGTCCCCTTCATCGCCCGTTACCGCAAGGAAGTCACCGGCAGCCTGGACGACACCCAGTTGCGCATGCTCGAAGAGCGCCTGCGTTACCTGCGCGAGCTGGAAGACCGCCGTGGCGCGATCCTCGCCAGCATCGAGGAACAGGGCAAGCTGACCCCGGAACTGGCCCGCGAGATCAAGCTCGCCGACACCAAGACCCGCCTCGAAGACCTTTACCTGCCCTATAAGCAGAAGCGCCGCACCAAGGGCCAGATCGCCCTGGAAGCGGGCCTCGGCGAGCTGGCCGACGCGCTGTTCAATGATCCGACGCTGACGCCGGAAACCGAGGCCGCACGCTTCATCGATGCCGAGAAGGGCTTCGCCGATACCCGCGCCGTGCTCGAGGGCGCCAAGTACATCCTGATGGAGCGCTTCGCCGAGGACGCCACCCTGCTGGAGCGCCTGCGCGGCTTCCTCAAGGACAACGCCACCCTCACCGCGCGCATGGTGCCGGGCAAGGAGACCGAAGGCGCCAAGTTCAGCGACTACTTCGAGCACGACGAGCCGCTGAAGAACACCCCGTCGCACCGCGCCCTGGCGATCTTCCGCGGCCGCAACGAAGGCATCCTGAGCGTCGCGCTGAAGGTCGGCGAAGAGCTGCCCGGCACCTCGCACCCCTGCGAGATCATGATCGGCGAGCGCTTCGGTGTGAGCAACCAGGGCCGCGCCGCCGACAAGTGGCTGTCCGAGGTGGTGCGCTGGACCTGGAAGGTCAAGCTCTACACCCACCTGGAAACCGATCTGCTGGGCGAGCTGCGCGACGCCGCCGACGCCGAGGCGATCAACGTCTTCGCGCGCAACCTGCACGACCTGCTGCTGGCCGCTCCGGCCGGCCCGCGCGCCACCCTGGGCCTGGACCCGGGCCTGCGCACCGGCGTAAAGGTCGCCGTGGTCGATGCCACCGGCAAGCTGCTGGACACCGCCACCGTCTACCCGCACGCGCCGAAGAACCAGTGGGACCAGACCATCGCCGTGCTCGCCGCGCTGTGCGCCAAGCACCAGGTGGAACTGATCGCCATCGGCAACGGCACCGCCAGCCGCGAGACCGACAAGCTGGCCGCCGAACTGATCAGGAAATACCCGGCGCTCAAGTGCACCAAGATCATGGTCAGCGAGGCCGGCGCTTCGGTGTATTCGGCTTCCGAGCTGGCCGCGAAGGAATTCCCGGAGCTGGACGTGTCGCTGCGTGGCGCCGTCTCCATCGCCCGCCGCCTGCAGGACCCGCTGGCCGAGCTGGTGAAGATCGAGCCGAAATCCATCGGCGTCGGCCAGTACCAGCACGACGTCTCCCAGCTGCAGCTCGCGCGCAGCCTCGACGCGGTGGTGGAAGACTGCGTGAACGCCGTGGGCGTGGACGTGAACACCGCCTCCGCCGCCCTGCTGGCGCGCATCTCCGGCCTCAATAGCACCCTGGCGCAGAACATCGTCGCGCACCGTGACGCCAACGGCGCCTTCCGCACCCGCGACGACCTGCGCAAGGTCAGCCGCCTGGGCGACAAGACCTTCGAGCAGGCCGCCGGCTTCCTCCGCGTGATGAACGGCGACAACCCGCTGGACGCCTCCGCGGTGCACCCGGAAACCTACCCGCTGGTGCAGCGCATCGCCGCAGACACCGGCCGCGACGTGCGCTCGCTGATCGGCGACTCGGGCTTCCTCAAGCGCCTGGACCCGAAGAAGTTCACCGACGAGCAGTTCGGCCTGCCCACCGTCACCGACATCCTCAAGGAACTGGACAAGCCCGGCCGCGACCCGCGTCCGGAGTTCAAGACCGCCGAGTTCCAGGAAGGCGTCGAGAGCCTCAAGGACCTGACGCCGGGTATGGTGCTCGAAGGCGTGGTGACCAACGTCACCAACTTCGGCGCCTTCGTCGACATCGGCGTCCACCAGGACGGCCTGGTGCACATCTCCGCGCTGTCGGAGAAGTTCGTCAAGGACCCGTACGAAGTGGTCAAGGCCGGTGACATCGTCAAGGTCAAGGTCATGGAGGTGGATATCCCGCGCAACCGCGTCGGCCTGTCCATGCGCATGAGCGACACCCCCGGCGAGAAGGTCGAGGGTCCGCGTGGCGGCGGTCGCCCCGGCAACGGCGCGCCGCGCGGTGAACGCAACGCTGCCCCGCGCCAGCAGGAGAAGGCCCCGGCGAACAACGCCATGGCCTCGCTGTTCGCCAACGCCAAGCAACTGAAGAAGAAGTAAGGAAGGTTCCATGAGCGAGATGCCCGCCCGCGAGCTGATGATCAGCCGCTTCAGCGAAACCATCGGCGTGCAGCCGATCCGTGTCGCTGACGGCGAAGCCGAGGTGCTGCTGCCGATGGCCGAGCACCTGCGCAATCGCGGCAACGTCATGCACGGCGGTGCGCTGTTCACGCTGATGGACATGACCATGGGCCTGGCCTGTTCCAGCGCCCATGGTTTCGACCGGCAGAGCGTCACCCTGGAATGCAAGATCAACTACATCCGCGCGGTCGCCGAAGGCGAGGTGCGCTGTGTGGCAAAGGTTCTGCACGCCGGACGCCGCTCGCTGGTGGTCGAGGCCGACATCCACCAGGGCGACAAGCTGGTCGCCAAGGGACAAGGCACCTTCGCCCAGCTGTAAATAGCGTCAGCGCAACTGACCTATGCTGTAGTCCGGAGCCCCCGAAAGGCGGGCGCCGGCGCGGCGTTTCCCCGAGCCAGGCGACCACGCCGGTTGTGTTCTCCCCTTGTAGACCGCCCAGTCCACCCCCATAGTGGGGCGATTGCCGTGTGAAGGACTTCCAACTTGAGCGACCAACTCTCCCGCCGCCTGGCCCTGCTTGGCGATGCCGCCAACCTGTCCCTGCTCACCCAGTGCCTGCACGGTATCGAGCGCGAATGCCTGCGCGTCGACGAACGCGGCAAGCTCGCCCTGACCCCGCATCCGCGCACCCTGGGCTCGGCGCTGACCAACCCGCAGATCACCACGGACTACTCCGAGTCGCTGCTGGAGTTCATCACCCCGACCTCCACCAGCGTCGAGAAGACCCTCGACGAGCTGGGTGAAATCCACCGGTTTGCCAGCGGCAAGCTCGACGGCGAGTACCTGTGGAGCCCGTCCATGCCCTGCGAGCTGCCGGATGAGGAGACCATCCCGATCGCCCGCTACGGCAGCTCGCACATCGGTCGCCTGAAGTACGTCTACCGCAAGGGCCTGGCCCTGCGCTACGGCAAGACCATGCAGTGCATCGCCGGCATCCATTACAACTTCTCCCTGCCCGAGGGCCTCTGGGAGCTGTTGCGCCAGGAGGAAGGCAGCGAGAAGAGCGCGCGGGACTTCCAGTCGCACCGCTACATCGCGATGATCCGCAACTTCCGCCGCTATAGCTGGCTGCTGATGTACCTGTTCGGCGCATCCCCGGCGCTGGACGCCGGTTTCCTGCGCGGTCGCCCGCACGGCCTGGAAGCCTTCGACGAACACACCCTCTACCTGCCCTACGCCACCAGCCTGCGCATGAGCGACCTGGGTTACCAGAACAACGCCCAGGCCGGCCTGACGCCCTGCTACAACGACCTGGACAGCTATATCGACAGCCTGCGCCGCGCGGTGAGCACGCCGTATGCGCCGTACGAAAAGGTCGGCACCAAGGTCGATGGCGAGTGGGTGCAGCTCAACACCAACATCCTGCAGATCGAGAACGAGTACTACTCGAGCATCCGCCCGAAACGCGTCACCTACACCGGCGAGCGCCCGATCCAGGCGCTGATGGCCCGCGGCGTGCAGTACGTCGAGGCGCGCTGCCTGGACATCAACCCCTTCCTGCCGCTGGGCATCGACGTCACCGAGGCGCGCTTCCTTGACGCCTTCCTGCTCTACTGCGCGCTCTCCGACAGCCCGCCGCTGGGCGGCTGCGAGTGCGGCTCGGCCACCAGCAACTTCCTCAAGGTGGTCAAGGAGGGGCGTCGTCCGGGCCTGAAGCTGGAGCGCGGCGGCCAGCCGGTCGAGATGAAGGACTGGGCGAGCGCCCTGCTCGACGGCATTGCGCCGATCATCGACCTGCTCGACCGCGCCAACGGCAGCAACCTGCACGCACAAAGCCTGGCCGAGCAGCGCGCCAAGGTCGCCGACGCCGACCTGACCCCTTCGGCGAAGGTCCTGGCGGAAATGCGCGAGCGTGGCGAGAGCTTCGAAGCCTTCGCCCTGCGCTACAGCCGCCAGCATGCCGCCACGCTTCAGGGCGAGCCGCTGTCGGTCAAAGAACAGGCGCGCTTCGAAGCCATGGCCAGCCAATCCCTGGCCGAACAGGCGGAGCTGGAGAAACAGCCCGAAGGCGATTTCGACACCTTCGTCGCCGCCTACCAGGCGAGCATACTCGGCCTGATCAGCGTCTGACGGTGCAGGAAATCGCTGACACGCAGCTCATAGAGTTCTGATCGGCATCCTGTGAGGGCGGGGGGAAAATTCTCCTCCCTGCGGATCGCGACCGGCACGGCCGGCGCCATCTGCGCAAGCCTTCTCAGGAATGCGTTCCATGTCTTCCCCCTCATCCCCCTGGACTCTCCACCAGCTGGAGACCGCCTACAAGCAGGGCTATCTGGAAGCGCTGCTCGAGCGCCAGCCCCGCCGCCCCACCCATGAAGTCCTGGCCGCGAGCTGGGAAGCCGGTTGGCTCGATGGCAGCGAACGGCTGCGCCAGCACCGGGCCCAGGCAGTACCTCGCAAGGCACTGCCGCTGGCGGTGCAGATCAGGCACTCGGTGAGGCTGTCGGCGAAAACCTGATCAGAGGGTCTTCTCGAACACCTGCGAGTTACGCTGGTAGTTGTACAGCGACGCCCGCGCCGCCGGCAGGCGCTCGACGCTGCTGGGCTGGAAGCCGCGCTCGCGGAACCAGTGGGCGGTCCGCGTGGTGAGCACGTAGAGGGTCTTCAGGCCGAGATTGCGTGCGCGCTGTTCGATGCGTTCCAGCAGGTCGTCGCCGCGTCCGCCGTGGCGGTACTCCGGGTTCACTGCCAAGCACGCCAGCTCGCCCGAGTCCGAATCGGCGATGGGATAAAGTGCCGCGCAGGCGATGATCAGCCCTTCGCGCTCGACGATGCTGAACTGCTCGATCTCGCGCTCCAGCACCTCGCGGGAGCGACGCACGAGAATGCCCTGTTCTTCCAGCGGGCGGATCAGTTCCAGCAACCCGCCAACGTCCTCGATACCCGCTTCGCGCAGCTGTTCGAACTGCTCCTGGGCCACCAGGGTGCCGTTGCCGGTGCGGGTGAACAGCTCGCTGAGCAGCGAGCCGTCCTCGGTGTAGCTGACGATATGGCTGCGCCGCACGCCCGCGCGACAGGCCTGGGCGGCGGCATCCAGCAGCTCGCCCTGATAGCTCGCGCCCAGGCGCTCCAGGTGCGCCGGTACCTGCTGCGGGCGCAGCTCGCGCACCAGCTTGCCGGCGTCGTCCATCAGGCCGCGCTCGGCTCCGTAGAGGATCAGCTTGTCCGCGCCCAGGTCGATGGCCGCGCGCATGGCCACGTCCTCGCAGGCCAGGTTGAAGATTTCCCCGGTGGGCGAATAACCCAGCGGCGAGAGCAGCACGATGCTGCGCTCGTCGAGCTGGCGGTTGATGCCCTTGCGGTCGATGCGGCGGACTTCGCCGGTGTGGTGGTAGTCGATGCCGTCGACCACGCCGATCGGCCGCGCGGTGACGAAGTTGCCGGCCGTCACGCGCAGCCGCGAGCCCTGCATCGGCGAGGCGGCCATGTCCATGGACAGGCGCGCTTCGATGGAGATGCGCAGGCTGCCGACGGCGTCGATCACGCAATCCAGGGTCGGCGCATCGGTGACGCGCAGGCCGCGGTGGAAGCGCGGCGCCAGCCCGTGGGCGGCCAGGCGCGCCTCGATCTGCGGGCGCGAGCCGTGCACCAGCACCAGGCGTACACCCAGGCTGTGCAGCAGTACCAGGTCGTGGACGATATTGCCGAAATTGGGGTCTTCGACACCCTCGCCGGGGAGCATCACCACGAAGGTGCAGTCCCGGTGCGAGTTGATGTAGGGCGAAGCGTGGCGCAGCCAGTTGACGTAGTCGTGCATTGCTTGAAAAGCCTGTCGTTCGAGTGGGCGGAAATCTGTCGGATGCGGCCGGAGCACGGCCAGGGGCGGCGCGGTTATCGTCGTCGCAGGAACATCGACAGGTTTCTCCTCTTGGATAGGTCGGGCCCGTTGTCGGGGCGCTCTACAGGCAACTCTTCAGCAACAGTTTAACGGGCAATCCCTAGAGGCTGCCGTTCATAAGCAGTAGTGCCGGATCAGTCCGCGCAGCAGGTCCACGCATGGCTCGATACGGTTGAGCTCGAGGTATTCGTCCGGCTGGTGGGCGCAGGCGATGTCGCCGGGCCCCAGTACCAGGGTCTGGCAGCCGAGCTGCTGAAGATACGGTGCTTCGGTGCCAAAGGCTACCGCTTGTGCCGTGTGTCCGGTCAGACTTTCGGCCAGCCGCACCAGCTCGCTCTGCGCCGGCTCCTCGAAGGGCGGCACGGCAGGGAACAGCGGCGCGTAGTCGATCTTCACCGCATGGCGTTCGGCGACCGGCTTGAGCCGCTCGCGGATGGCCTGGCGCAGGGCCTCGGGCTGCATGCCAGGCAGCGGACGCAGGTCGAATTCCAGCGCGCACTGGCCGCAGATGCGGTTGGGGTTGTCGCCGCCGTGGATGCAGCCCAGGTTCAGGGTCGGCTGCGGCACGCTGAACTGCGGGTTGTTGTACTCCCGCTGCCACTCACCGCGCAGGCCCTGCAATTCGCCCATCACCGCCTGCATCGCCTCCAGCGCGCTGCGCCCCAGGCTCGGGTCGGAGGAATGCCCGCTCTGCCCGAGAATGTCGATGCGCTCCATCATCACCCCCTTGTGCAGGCGGATCGGCTTGAGGTTGGTCGGCTCGCCGATCACCGCCGCGCGGCCCAGCGGCCGTCCCGCCTCGGCCAGGGCGCGGGCGCCGGCCATGGAGCTTTCCTCGTCGCAGGTGGCGAGGATGATCAGCGGCTGCTTGAACGGCTGCTCCAGCAGGGGCAAAAGGGCTTCGATGGCGAGCGCGAAGAAGCCCTTCATGTCGCAGGAGCCCAGGCCGAACCAGTGCCCGTCGCGCTCGGTCAGCCCCAGCGGGTCGCTTTTCCACAGGGCCTCATCGTAGGGCACGGTATCGGTGTGCCCGGCCAGCACCAGCCCGCCGGGGCCGCTGCCCAGGGTGGCGAGCAGGTTGAACTTGCCCGGCGCCACCGGCTGCATCTCGCAGGCAAAGCCCAGGTCCACCAGCCAGTTGCCCAGCAGCTCGACCACCGGGCGGTTGGACTGGTCCAGGGCGGGCTGGGTGCAACTGACCGAGGGGAGCGCGATCAGCTCGGCGAAGCGTTGTTTGAGCGGCGGCAACGGCATGGCTTTCTCCAGAAGACGGACTCCACTATGGACCATGCAGCGGTGCGGTAAAACCTCGCGGCGCCCGGCAGGAACGCCGAAGTCCTGTAAACTGCATGACTCTGTAGTCTTTTTCGCGCCCGTCGCCTTGCCCCTGCAAGGCCGATCGAAGAACCGGGCGCGCCCGCTCTGAACCGGACCCCGCCATGCAGAAAGAAACCGAAATCAAACTGCGCGCCAGTCGCGAGACCCTCGAAGCACTGCGCGAGCACCCGGCGCTGAAGAAGCGCAACAAATCCGGCTGGGAGCCCCGCGAGCTGTTCAACCAGTACTACGACACCCCGGCCCGCGACCTGGCCCGCGCCCGCGTGGCGCTGCGCCTGCGCAAGGACGGCGAGCAGTTCATCCAGACCCTGAAGACCCGCGGCCAGAGCGTGGCCGGCCTGTCCGAGCGCAACGAGTGGGACTGGTACCTGGAGAAGAACAAGCTCGACCTGAAGAAACTCGACGACCAGTGCTGGCCGGCCGCCCTGGCCGACCTGGACAAGAAGAGCCTGAAACCGATCTTCAGCACCGACTTCACCCGCCAGCGCGCCGAGATCGCCTGGGGCCGCGGCAAGGCCAAGGTGGTGATCGAAGCCGCGCTGGACCTGGGCAAGGTCGTCGCCGGCAAGCAGGAAGAGGAAATCTGCGAGCTGGAACTGGAACTGCGCCAGGGCGAGCCCGAGGCGCTGCTGGAACTGGCCATCGAGCTGGCCGCCGACCTTGCGCTGATGCCCTGTGACATCAGCAAGGCCGAGCGCGGCTATCGGCTGTTCGATCCGGCCAGCTACAGCATCCAGCCCGACACCCAGAAGCTGCTGCATGAAACCCCGCTGGACGGCGCCTTCGCCGCGCTGTCCTGGTCGCTGCTGGGCAGCAGCCAGCGCCTGGCCGAGCAATACCGTTTCAACGGCCACTGGAGCCTGCTGGAAAGCTGGCTGCAGCAGCTGGTCGACCTGCGCGCCCTGCTCGGCAGCCTCGGCCAGGCCGTGCCGCGCGCCAGCACCCGCGAACTGCGCGCCGCCCTCGACGCGCTGATCGCCGACTGGCAGCCGCGCATCGAGCTGGGTCGCCATGACGAATCCGTGCGCCAGCAGATGCCGGCCGCCTTCCGCGAGGAACTGGCCAACCTGCGCTGGGGTCAGTTCTCCCTGAGCACTTCGCGCTGGTTGCTGGGCAAGGCCTGGACCCTGGAGCGCAACGAGCGCGCCAACCGCCTGGGCGCCTCCGCCGTCGGCAAGTGGCTGCAGCGCACCCTGGCCGAAGAGGCCCAGGCCATGCCGCTGCAACGCGCCCAGCAACTGCCCGAGGTACTCGCCGACCAACTGCCGCGCCTGCAGCGCATGCTGGTCTGGCTGCGCCTGGCGCGCGGCGTGCTGGAGCTGCCGGAAACCGACCGCCTGTACGGCGAACTGGCCAAGCTGCAGGAGCTGCTCGTCACTCCCGAGATCGAGGGGCGCCTGGATGCCCTCGCGGCCCAGGCCCATACTGTGCTGACCCTCAAGCCGTGGAAGGCGCTTTTGAAATAAGCTTCAGCAGAGCGGCGCGCTCGGGCTCTTCGTAGGAGGGAGCTAGCTCGCGAACCTCGTTGGCACGGTGCCGCATCGGGTTCGCGAGCAAGCTCGCTCCTACAAGACCGTGCCCCGGACTGTCGCTCTCACCACGACCAACAGGAGTCCGCATGTCCGTCTTTGCCCCATCCGCCCAGGATCGCCTGCTCGACCTGGGCGATATCCTGCGCGAGCTGGTCACCCAGGGTCGCGTCGACCAGAACGACGCGGAGCAGTGCCTGGCGATCCGCCGCAGCGCGGTGAAGAACCAGCAGCACCCGCTGGAATTCCTTGCCGCGCAGCAGGTGGAGGACCGCCAGCGGCCGGGGCGCAAGCTGGACCTGGAAACCCTGGTGCACTGGCTGGCGGACTTCTCCGGCCAGCCTTACCAGCGCATCGACCCGCTGAAGATCGACGTCGCCGCCCTCACACCATTGATGTCCTACGCCTTCGCCCAGCGCCACCAGATCCTCGCGGTGGCGGTGAGCCCGGACGAGGTCACCATCGCCAGCGCGCAGCCCTTCGTGCATGCCTGGGAGAGCAACCTCACCCACGTGCTCAAGCGCCCGATCAAGCGCGTGGTGGCCAACCCGGTGGACATCCAGCGCTTCACCGTGGAGTTCTACCGCCTGGCCAAGTCGGTCAGCGGCGCCACCGCCAAGGACCAGAAGATCAGCGGCGTCGGCAACTTCGAGCAACTGCTCAACCTGGGCGCCAGCGACCAGGAGCCCGATGCCAACGACGCGCACATCGTCACCATCGTCGACTGGCTGTTCCAGTACGCCTTCCAGCAGCGCGCCAGCGATATCCATATCGAGCCGCGCCGCGAGCAGGGCACGGTGCGCTTCCGCATCGACGGCGTGCTGCACAACGTCTACCAGTTCCCGCCACAGGTCAGCATGGCAGTGGTCAGCCGCCTGAAGTCCCTGGGCCGGATGAACGTCGCCGAAAAGCGCAAGCCGCAGGACGGCCGGGTAAAGACCAAGACCCCGGACGGCGCCGAAGTCGAACTGCGCCTCTCGACCCTGCCCACCGCCTTCGGCGAGAAGATGGTAATGCGGATCTTCGATCCCGAGGTACTGCTCAAGACCTTCGACCAGTTGGGCTTCTCCCCGGACGACCTGCGCCGCTGGGAGAGCATGACCAGCCAGCCCAACGGCATCATCCTGGTCACCGGGCCCACGGGTTCGGGCAAGACCACCACGCTCTACACCACGCTCAAGCAGCTGGCGACCGACGAGGTCAACCTCTGCACCATCGAGGACCCGATCGAGATGATCGAGCCCTCGTTCAACCAGATGCAGGTGCAGCACAACATCGACCTGACCTTCGCCAGCGGCGTGCGCGCCCTGCTGCGCCAGGACCCGGACATCATCATGGTCGGCGAGATCCGTGACCTGGAAACCGCCGAGATGGCGATCCAGGCGGCGCTCACCGGCCACCTGGTGCTCTCCACCCTGCACACCAACGACTCGCCCACCGCCATCACCCGCCTGCTGGAACTGGGCGTGCCCTACTACCTGATCCGCGCCACGGTGCTCGGCGTCATGGCCCAGCGCCTGGTCCGTACCCTCTGCCCGCACTGCAAGGCGCCGATCGAACTGCACGAAGAGGACTGGCAGGAAGTCACCCGCCCGTGGAACGCCCCGCTGCCCACCGGCGCGCACCAGGCGGTCGGCTGCCTGGAATGCCGCGACACCGGCTACCGCGGGCGTGCCGGCGTCTACGAGATCATGCTGCTGAGCGAATCGCTGAAGGAGCTGATCACCGCCGACACCGACCTGATTCCGCTGCGCCGCCAGGCCTTCAAGGAAGGCATGCGCAGCCTGCGCCTGTCCGGCGCGCAGAAGGTCGCGGCGGGCCTGACAACCATCGAGGAAGTCATGCGCGTCACCCCGCAGAGCGAGCAGAAGTAGGCTGTCCGTCAGGCGCCTGAGGAAATATCTCCGGGCAGATGCTGCATTTTCCTACATACCAATCTGGTGTGCTGGCTACACTCGGTCCTTTTTATCCATTCCAGACAAGGAGTCTCTCGCATGGAAATCGGCAGCGTCGCCCTGCTCTTCGTCATCCTCGCCATCGTCATCGTCCTCATGGGGTTCAAGGTCGTGCCCCAGGGCTACGAATGGACCATCGAGCGTTTCGGCCGCTACACCGTCACCCTGAAGCCGGGCCTGAGCATCATCATTCCGGTGGCGGACCGCGTCGGGCAGAAGATCAACATGATGGAGCGCGTGCTCGACGTGCCGCCGCAGGAAGCCATCAGCGCCGACAACGCCATCGTGCAGATCGACGCCGTGTGCTTCTTCCAGGTGGTCGATGCGGCGCAGGCGGCCTATGAAGTGAGCGGGCTGGAAAACGCCGTGCGCAACCTGGTGATGACCAACATCCGCACCGTGCTCGGCTCCATGGAGCTGGACCACATGCTCAGCCAGCGCGACGCGATCAACGAACGCCTGCTGCGCACCGTCGACGAGGCCACCGCGCCCTGGGGCCTGAAGGTCACCCGTATCGAGATCAAGGACATCAGCCCGCCGGCCGACCTGGTGGAAGCCATGGCCAGCCAGATGAAGGCCGAGCGCCTGAAGCGCGCGCAGATCCTCGAAGCCGAAGGCCGCCGCGCTGCGGAAATCCTCACCGCCGAGGGCAAGAAGCAGGCTCAGATCCTCGAAGCCGAGGGCCTGCGCCAGTCGGCCTTCCTCGAATCCGAAGCCCGCGAGCGCCAGGCCGAGGCGGAAGCCAAGGCGACCCAGGTGGTCTCCCAGGCCATCGCCAGCGGCAACGTGCAGGCAATCAACTATTTCGTCGCGCAGAAGTACGTCGACGCCCTCGGCCAACTGGCCAGCTCCAACAACAGCAAGATCGTGCTGATGCCGCTGGAAGCCAGCCAGGTGATCGGCGCGGTCGGCGGCATCGGCGAAATCGTCAAGGCCACCTTCGGCGAAACCAAGGGCCGTAGCTGATGGCCGCCTTTCTCCAGAACCTCGGTTTCTGGGACTGGCTGGGCCTGGGCATCGTCCTGCTGATCCTGGAAATCTTCGGCGCCGGTGGCTACCTGCTGTGGATCGGCATCGCTGCGGCGCTGACCGGCGTGCTGTCGTTCCTGCTGCCGGGGCTGGACTGGGTCTGGCAGTGCCTGGCCTTCGGCGTGCTGGCGATCCTTACCGCGCTCTACTGGTGGAACCACCAGCGAATCAACAAGCGCCAGGCCGTACCTTCCAGCCTCAACCGTCGCGGCAGCGAACTGGTCGGCCGGCAATTCGCCCTGCATGACGCCATCGTCGGCGGCCGCGGCAAGATCCGCGTCGGCGACAGCGTCTGGCTGGTCAGCGGGCCGGATTTGCCGGTGGGTGCGCAGGTGCGCGTGACCGGGCAGGATGGCGTGCTGCTGCTCGTCGAGCCGATCTGAGCACCGATCAAACCGGAGTCTGTAGGAGCGGGGGGGGGGGGCCCCCCCCCCCCCCCCCGGGGGGGGGGGGGGGGGGGCCGGGGGCGCCAGAAAAAAACAAAA
>NZ_JBGLYK010000350.1:0-3681 GCF_047304025.1 Pseudomonas sp. Pseusp97
TGCTCGCGAACCGCTTCACAGCAGGGTTTGGTTCGCGAGCAAGCTCGCTCCTACAGGGTTTGCCCCGACGTTATGAGGTCACCATGAACCGATTCAAAGACAAGATCGCCCTCGTCACCGGCGCCGCCCAGGGTATCGGCCGGCGCGTCGCCGAGCGGCTGGTGGAAGAGGGCGCCAGGGTCATCGCCGTGGACCGCTCCGAGATCGTCCACGAGCTGCAGGGCGCCCTCGGTCAGAACGGCGAAGTGCTCACCCTGACCGCCGACCTGGAACGCTTCGCCGACTGCCAGAACGTGGTCGAGCAGGCAGTAAAGAGCTTCGGCCGCCTCGACATCCTCATCAATAACGTCGGCGGCACCATCTGGGCCAAGCCCTTCGAGCACTACGCCGAAGAGGAGATCGAAGCCGAGGTGCGCCGCTCATTGTTCCCCACTTTGTGGTGCTGTCGCGCCGCGCTGGTGCCGATGCTGGAGCAGGGCGCGGGCGCGATCGTCAATGTGTCCTCCATCGCCACCCGCGGTGTTAACCGCGTGCCCTACGGTGCGGCGAAGGGCGGGGTGAATGCACTGACCGCCTGCCTGGCCTTCGAGACCGCCGAGCGCGGCGTGCGGGTGAATGCCACCGCGCCCGGCGGCACCGAGGCGCCGCCCCGGCGCATCCCGCGTAATGCCGCGCAGCAGAGCGAGCAGGAGAAGGCCTGGTACCAGCAGATCGTCGACCAGACCCTCGACAGCAGCCTGATGAAGCGCTACGGGACCATCGACGAACAGGTCGGCGCGATCCTCTTCCTCGCCTCCGACGAGGCCAGCTACATCACCGGCGTGACCCTGCCGGTGGGTGGCGGCGACCTCGGCTGAGGCGCCGCGATGACGTGTTTACGGCAGCTGCGCGCCGATCAGTCGCAGGCAGTGTTGCAGCGGCGCACTGACGTCGCCACTGCGCTGGCTGAGGATGATCGGCGAGACCGCCTCGGCGTCGGTCAGCGTGGCGTAGCCGATGTCGGCGCGGTGCTGCTGTTGCACAGACTCCGGTACCAGCGCCACGCCAAGGCCGGCGGCGACGAGGCCGATGGCGGTCTGCAGCTCGTTGGTCCACTGCGTCACCCGCACGCTCAGGCCGTGGTTGGCGAACAGCGCCAGCACGTGGTCGGCGTAGCTGGGGCGCGGGTTGGCGGGGTAGAGCACGAAATCCTCGGCGGCCAGTTGCGCCAGGCTCAGCGGCGCGCCGAGCAGACGGTGCCCGGCCGGCAGCACGGCGACCATTGGCTCCTCGCGCAATACCTGCTGGGTAATGGCCGGATCGTCGATGCGGATGCGCCCGAAGCCGATGTCGATGCGCCCGCTCTTCAGCGCCTCGACCTGCTGCACCGTGGTCATTTCCTGCAGTCCCAGCTCCAGCCCGGCGTCGCCGCGCAGCTCGCGGATCAGCTCGGGCAGGCCGTCGTACAGCGTCGAGGGCGCGAAGCCGATGCCGAACCACTGGCGCTCGCCCTGGCCAATGCGCCGGGTGCTCTCGCAGATGCTGTCCAGCTGCGCCAGCAGGGTGCCGGTCTGCTCGTGGAAGTAGCGCCCGGCGTCGGTCAGGCGCAGCGGCCGGCCGCGCTCCAGCAGCGGCACGCCGAGCAGTTCTTCGAGCTGCTGGATCTGCCGGCTCAGCGGCGGCTGGGCGATGTGCAGGCGCTCGGCGGCACGGGTGAAGTTGAGGGTGCCGGCCACTTCGCGGAAGTAGCGCAGGTGTCGCAGCTCCATGATACCTCCTGGGTATGCAACAAGACGGCATCAATATTGGACTGCCCTGCAGGCAAGACGCAATCCTTCGTTATCCGTGAAAAGACCTGTCGGGTATCGAGAGACACCCACCCTACGAACACCACAGACCGGAACGCCGTCCATGAGTAGCCCCGTCATCGAACGCATCGAGTCGATCATCGTCGACCTGCCGACCATCCGCCCGCACAAGCTGGCCATGCACACCATGCAGCAGCAGACCCTGGTGATCATCCGCCTGCGCTGCTCCGACGGCGTCGAGGGCATCGGCGAAGCCACCACCATCGGCGGCCTGGCGTACGGCAACGAGAGCCCGGAAAGCATCAAGGCCAATATCGACGCGCACTTCGCGCCGCTGCTCAAGGGGCAGGACGCCAGCAACATCAACGCCTGCATGCAGCGCCTGGACAAGTCGATCAAGGGCAACACCTTCGCCCGCTCCGGCATCGAGAGTGCGCTGCTGGACGCCCAGGGCAAGCGCCTCGGCCTGCCGGTCAGCGAACTGCTCGGCGGCCGCGTGCGCGACAGCCTGGAAGTGGCCTGGACCCTGGCTTCCGGCGACACTGCCCGCGACATCGCCGAAGCCGAGCAGATGCTGGATTCCCGCCGCCACCGCATCTTCAAGCTGAAGATCGGCGCCAACCCGCTGGAGCAGGACCTCAAGCATGTGGTGGCGATCAAGCAGGCGCTGGGCGAACGCGCCAGCGTGCGGGTGGACGTCAACCAGGGTTGGGACGAGTCCCAGGCCATCCGCGGCTGCCAGGTGCTCGGCGAAAATGGCATCGACCTCATCGAACAGCCCATCTCGCGCATCAACCGCAGCGGCCAGGTGCGCCTGAACCAGCGTAGCCCGGCGCCGATCATGGCCGACGAATCCATCGAGAGCGTGGCGGATGCCTTCAGCCTCGCGGCGGACGGTGCAGCGAGCATCTTCGCCCTGAAGATCGCCAAGAACGGTGGCCCGCGTGCCGTGCTGCGCACCGCGCAGATCGCCGAAGCCGCCGGTATCGCGCTGTACGGCGGGACCATGCTCGAAGGCGCGGTCGGCACCCTGGCTTCGGCCCATGCCTTTATCACCCTGGAGAAGCTGACCTGGGCCACCGAGCTGTTCGGCCCGCTGCTGCTCACCGAGGAAATCGTCACCGAACCGCCGGTCTACCGCGACTTCCAGCTGCACGTGCCGCGCACGCCCGGCCTGGGCCTGACGCTCGACGAAGAGCGCCTGGCGCGCTTCCGCCGCACCTGACTCGAAACCCTTTCCGACTGCCCGATAGAGGAGAAGACCCGATGCTGTTCCACGTGAAGATGACCGTGAAATTGCCCGTGGACATGGACCCGGCCAAGGCCGCCCAACTCAAGGCCGAAGAGAAGGAACTGGCCCAGCGCCTGCAGCGCGAGGGCAAGTGGCGTCACCTGTGGCGCATCGCCGGGCATTACGCCAACTACAGCGTGTTCGACCTCGCCAGCGTCGAGGAACTGCACGACACCCTGATGCAGCTGCCGCTGTTCCCCTACATGGATATCGAGGTCGACGGGCTCTGCCGCCATCCGTCTTCGATCCACGCCGACGACCGCTGATTTTCGTTCTGTACGACTCAACAAGAACAAGACTTGAGGATCGCATCATGACCGTGAAGATTTCCCAGACTGCCGACATCCAGAAGTTCTTCGAAGAAGCCAGCGGCGCCCTGAACGATCAGGGCAACCCGCGGGTGAAGAACCTCGTCCTGCGCATCCTGCAGGACACCGCCAGGCTGATCGAAGACATGAACGTCACCCCCGACGAGTTCTGGAAGGCGGTGGATTACCTCAACCGCCTGGGCGCCCGTCAGGAGGCTGGCCTGGTCGTCGCCGGCCTGGGCATCGAGCACTACCTCGACCTGCTGCTGGACGCCCAGGACGCGGCGGCCGGCAT